>CAYRIE010000073.1:0-7765 GCA_964424215.1 uncultured Pseudobdellovibrionaceae bacterium | reverse complement strand
CAGGTAAATCCGAGGGCCGAAACACTCGTGACAGGGCAGTTCTAAGAGAGGCTCCAGTTTCAAGATAATGCCTACGAGGGGTGGCATCAAAGTTATCCACCGATGAGCTCTGCAGAGGAAACGCGTACTGGGTGTAGCGGTAAGTGGTCCAGGGCGTGATATCAAAATAGTTTCCCAGCGGAACCACGTAGGCCAGGGTGGGCTTAAGATCCAGGCGCTCACCCGTTCTTAAGATGTCCTGTTCGGGATCGAAACTTCGCGATGAGTCCCTCTCCGTATTGAGGCAGTTGGGGCTACAGCCCTGGGCGCGTGAGACCACCTCATCGTAGGAGAGTGAGTTTCGCACAAAGTTCACGTAATCTAGATCGAAGGAAAGGAGCAGGGGGGTGTCGAAAATTCGCGACTCTCTTAAGGAGTAGCGCACCTGCGGGAACCTATGAACCGTGTCATCGTTACTTGAAAGAACGTCTTCTTTGAGGAGGTTCGTATAAATGTTCGACTGGACACTGATGAGCTGATGGCCCATGTTCTTGGTGAAGGTGAACCTGGTTTCAAGAGCGGGATCGTTGAGCCCTTCAATTTCATCGGGAAAGTCCCGAGGGTAAAGAAGGTCTGAGGCCGCATTGACTTTGGCGGTTTGCGTGAGTCCATCACCAAAATCAAAGAAGTGTTCGTAGTGGGCTGACCAGCGCCTTATAAACTCGCCCTTTCGGGGCCCCAGACGACTCTCTTCGCGAAAAACCCTATCTTCGATCGTGGTCACGTTCAGCTCGCCCATGCTCAGCTCTGAGAGGCGGTAGCGATAATTGATCGAGTTGTGGATGCCGCGCTTTTCATGATAGCGAACACCCCAGGTGGAATCATGGCTTCTGCCCATGGCCCAAAAAAAGTTCATCCCGAAGATGGTTCCGCTGCTGGAGCTAAATCCGTAGTTGGGAACCAAAAGCCCCGTTTGCCGCTCCGTCTTAAGGGGGACGATCAGGTAAGGTAGCCAAAGCACCGGCACATGGGCGATGCGAAAGACGGGTTGAGAGATTCTGGCATAGCCCCCAAGTTCTGCGTGGATCTTGCGACCGGTGAAGCTCCAGCCGGGCGGGCAGGTGAGGCACGAGGAGTAGTAGGCGCCCTCCGCCTCAAATTCCTTTTCGCCGAGCCTGTGGATCACCTCGCCTTCAAAAAGAACCTGACCTGACCTGACAAAGCCTTGGTAGATTGTGCCTGTTTTGGTTGTGAGGTTTAAAACTGCGCTTTCGCCCTGGGCGTAGATATCGGGGCCTTGAAGAACGAAGCTTCCGCTGATTTCAATCTCATCTCTTTCAAGGTGAATGATGGCTTCGTCACAGTTAAGAACCTGAAGATCGTAGATGACCTGCACGTTGCCTTTGAGCCTAATCTGACCCTGGGCGGTGTTGCGCTCCATAAAATCGGCATCAAATACCATCGATGGCTGTGCCCTAAGGCTCCCGGCCCCAAGGAGCATAAAGCCCAGGATGCTTAAAATAAGTCGAGATGAAAAGCACAGCTGCACTAACGTAGAATAGGGAAGGATACCGGCCTCTGGCAACCTCTACTTGGTTGTCATAACGTACACACCATCCCAATCTTGAGGTGGGGGCTTGGCTAAAAAGCTCTGACATCTTTCGATGTAGAGCTGGCAGACGGGGTCCCCCGGCACGATATCTAGGCCCTTTTGGAAACTCTGGCGGGCCTCTGAGAATCTCTTTTTCATATACAGCGTATAGCCCGTTTGAAACACGCCAAGCATCTCCTGGACGTTCGCGTCGGGGTCCGTCTCGCTGACGAGCTCGAAGATGCGAACAGGCTTGACTTTACCTTTGACCTTAACCAAATCGATCTCCCTGGTCCAAAACTTTCCGTCCAGAGCCGCCTGGGTGTACTCACTGATGATGATATTGGTGCCGTACTCTTTGTTGATGCCCTCAAGACGGGAGCCAAGGTTCACAGCATCCCCCATCACGGTGTAACTGCGCACGGTTTTTGAGCCCATGTTGCCAACGCTCATCTCACCGGTGTTGATGCCAATACCGATGTCAATATTTGGAAGATTCCTTTCTCGGTACTCTTTTTGGATCTGGCGGAGCTTTTCCATCTGCTCAAGAGCACACCGGCAGGCGTAGGCGGCATGATCCGGATAGGCGATGGGGGCGCCAAAAAAAGCCATCACGGCATCTCCCATGTATTTATCGAGCGTGCCGCGGTTTTTAAAAACGATCTCAGTCATTGGGGTCAGGTAGCTGTTAAGCAGTGAGGAGAGCTCCTGAGGATCCAGTCTTTCCGAGATGGTGGTAAAGCCGCGTACATCTGAGAAAAACACGGACATCACCTGCTTCCGGCCCCCTAAAGAGAGGTTGCTTGGATCTTTTAGGACCTCGTTGACGATGGCAGGTGAGACGTACTTTTGAAAGGTGCCCTTGAGCTCCTTTTTTTGGCGCTCCTCTGTGAAGTACTTATGTGCTGTCAAAGCAACATACAGAGAGGAGAAGGAAAGCAGGGGCAAAAAGCTCGAGATGACGTAGCCACTTTTAAAGATCCATGTGTAGTCCACCCACACGATGGCAGCTAGGGCGAAAATGGTGGCCACAAGACCTGTGACCGCGCTGGCATAGGAGATCAAAAGCGCCAGCAGGAGCCCTGCTGCTACCAGGAAAATCAGCATGTACTCTTTTTCCATGGCGTGAGTCTTCAGAAAGTTTCCCTCAATGAGATTGCTAAGAACGTTGGCATGGGTTTCAACACCGGGATAATTTTCCGTAAAGGGCGTCACCCGTAGGTCATAAAGGCCAACGGCTGTAGCCCCCAAAATAAAATGACGGTCCTTTATGAAATTCAGTTTATCTACGAACTCATCTTTGAGGCGCCACCGGCCCGAGGCCTCATCCCATACACCTTGAGTGATCTTAGCCTTCGTTTCGGGGCTTAACAGCTCGGACACGCTCATGTAGGGATAGGACCTGTCAGGTCCGGCGTAGTTGATGATCACATCCCCGAACCTATCAACAGGAATCTGCTGAACCAAATCTCCAGCACTTGAGCGCACCTCAACGGACTGAACCGGGCGAAGCGCACCTTGGGCGGCTGCCTCATGCGCGGGCTCAAACATCAGGTGGGCTGTGTAATTGTAACCTGCAAGGTAGGATAGAAAGGAAATCGAGGGGATGTAGTGGGAGCCGGAGCGTACGATCAGGCGCGCCCTTCGAATCACACCGTCACCATCGAGGCGGGTGTTAAAAAAGCCGGTGTAGGTGGTGCCACGCGCTAGCGAGATGATGTTGGTCCACCATCTTCCGGGGCGGGTGATGGGATTTTTCTGCAAAGAGTTTTTATAGTGAGACTGAATCTGATCCACCGTAAGATCAGCTAACTCGCTGTGCGCCTGATGCACTTCTGGGAGTGCATCTTCAAAACCAGGAGCTGCGGGGTCCTGTTCGCTCCAAAACGACTGGAGGCAATAGTTGAGCTTTCGGGTCATAAAAGCTGACCTTAAGCTCACCTGATCGGCTCGTTCAAAAACCTTGGGTAAAAAACCTTGAATCGCATGAAAGATGCCCGGTGGAGCTGGATCGAGCGCAAGATCTAAGATGGTGTTGAACTCTTGATCCTTCCGGTCCACCCAGTATTGAATCAGAAACTGGGTCAGGCTCTCATCGGCGATGTCATACTTTGCAAACTGCTCCTGGGCTCTTTGGAACTTGTATTCATTGTTGGGGCTGCGGGTGCGCCAGGCCTCAAGCTCCTCTTGCTGAAGGATGGGAAAGATTTGATCCTTAAGAACGTCAGACCAGGCCTGGGGCAGGCGGGGCTGGGGGAAGCCCTCAGCTTGGATCGGGAGATTTTGAAACCTCCAGTACTGCGAATCGGGAGTGGCCTCATAAAGTGCATCCAGACAAAGCTCGCGGTAGGGCTCAGCTCCTGTGGCGATATCTTCAAAGTAGGAGCCCATAACAAGATTCTCAGATCTTTTTGCAATCGCCCGCGCAAAGAT
This sequence comes from uncultured Pseudobdellovibrionaceae bacterium, assembly GCA_964424215.1. GTDB lineage: Bacteria > Bdellovibrionota > Bdellovibrionia > Bdellovibrionales > JAGQZY01 > CAYRIE01. Next base: position 3,762 of record CAYRIE010000073.1, on the reverse strand, counting down.
CTCGTCGGTGTTTTCTCGAGCGATCTCCTGGTTGATAATCTGATCGAGTTCGGGGTGAGTTGTAGAATCAATTCGCCCCAGCTGACGCACGCGTTGAAGAGAGGTGACGGCTGACTTCTGGTCCTCCTCACTAAAAATAACATCAAAGGCTAGATTTTTTGCACCATAGGCTTCCAAAGACTGGAGAACTTCTGCAAAGACGCTGCGGGGCCAGGGCCAGTGTCCAAGCTTTTCAAGTGACTCTTCATCCACGGCCAGGATAGCCACTTGCGAGTCGGGCCTCACCGGACCGCGAAACCTCAGCCGCAGATTGTGGACTTGATGGCCAACAGAGTCCAGCACCTGAATGAAGACGGGGTCCTCCCGGTGCTCTTTTCCGCTGTAGTAAGCGTAGGCAAGTGTCGCCAAAGCTAGAACAACGATTATGCCAAAGGTTATGGGCTTAAGAGCTAAAGCTATCAATGATTTTTGCACTCGTAGGAATCCCCGTTCGGAAGTGTCTCATTTTAGGACACTTAGGAAAGCCCTCTCAAGTTAAATCGGCCAGGGAGGCGATGGTCGGTTATGGACGGGAGGCCAGGTTGTTTCAAGAGAGTGCCTTTGGTATCCTATTTAGAGACAGTCGGGGAGAGTGTTTTCAAAGGGGGAAAGCTTGGAAGCCAGGGTTAAAGATTTCGGTGATGTACTTGTGATCGATCTCATTGGCCGGATCGATATAGAAACTTCCGAGCCCTTCAAAGACGCTTGTCGAAAGCTGGCCGACAAAAAAATCATTCTTAATTTTGAAAAGCTCAGCTTCGTAGGTTCCCACGGGATTGTTCCGTTCCTTGATGCAGTTAGAGACCTTATCGAGAAAGACGGCATGGAGGTGAAATTCTGCGGTATGGGATCAGAATTTCAGCGCATCTTTCAGTCCAGCCCTCTTTTGCACGTTGAAATCTATGAGAATGAAGACGGTGCGGTGAGCGCTTTTAAGGCCCCGCTTGTTTCTAACTTCTAATATCTTCCATCAAAGATCTGGTGATGGAGCCTGAGGCCTGCTCTCTTCTAGAGTGGGTTTTTCTTTTTCTGCGTTGAGCATAAGGTGAGCGCTCTCTAGCTGATCTTCTAAGCTCTTAACATACTCACTCTGAGTGTGAAGAGTCTCGCGCATCTCTTTTAACTGAAGGGAGAGGTCGCTTTTTTCAAGTGCTAAAGATTTAGCCTCTGTCCGGTAGGCCTTAAGGTCCTTTTGGAGGCGGCCGAGCTCAATCTCGTAATATTCTTTTTGAGACTTAAGCCGGCTCTCAAGGCCAATGGCGCGGTTGAAAGCGTCTTCAGCTTGGATCAGTTCAGCCTGCAGGGAGCTGGCTTTTTCTGCCTGACCATTTAGCGACACCTCTAAGGATTTAATCTGAGCTTTTAGGTCTGAGCTCAGGGAGGAGGTGTGGCTTTCAAATTCGAGCTCCCGCTTACGAAGCTCTTGTTCTTTGTCCTGCAGCCTCTGGGTCATCTCAGTTAAAACGGAGCTGGTTTCCTCATACCGCCGCCGAAAGTTGCCAGCGGCAGTGCGCTCGCCTTCCAGATCCACCTGAAGCGCATGAACCTGCTCTTTAAGAGAGGCAGTTCTCCTGTGAAGGTAATTTCTAAGACGGCTTTTGATTCGTGCTTTAAGGGTGTTCAGGTAAAGAGCCTCTTTAGCCAGGCGCTCTTTTTCAGAGGATAAGTTGTGGGTCTGGATAAGAGCCTCTGATAAGCGCATCTCGTACACTGAAAGCTGTCCTTCAAGTTCTTGAATGCGGCTCGACAGACCCTCAAAGCGCTTTTCAGCACGGGACTGCTTTTCTTTCTCAACGAGAGACTTAAGTTCCAGGGATTGGTTGCGACTTTTAAGAAATTCCAGGTTGTCTTTGGATTTTTTGAGGTCCATCTCTAGCAAAGAATTCCTGCGCAAGTTCACCTTCAGGCGAGCGGTCAAATCATCGACCTGCTGAAGCAGAGTCTCAACGGTTGCTGAGTGAAGGACTGAGGGTGGAAGCGCATCCAGCGAGGGCGCATCGGGCAGCTCCGTAGGGAGCGGTATGGGGACCGGTGATGCGTTTGATTTTGAAACAGGTCCTGCTGGCTTCATTTCCCTCCCTCCCTGATGAAAAACTGGCCCAATGCTTATCCTTTTACCCTAGCCCATGTTTGTCAAAAAAGTTCGCTTATCTTTCTGCGTCACGAAAGTTCCTCTGACTTTGGTCCGATAGGAGAATTATGGGTGCACCCTCACTGAAACCATTTTCACCAAGCGACAAGGCCGATTCACACTTGGCCCTGCTCCAGGATTTAAAACAGGAGGCCTCTGCCTTAGAGGTCACCGTGGATGTCATCGAAGAAGAGTCTGGAGTTTCGCGGGCGGAACTTAGAGAGGGCAACTCGCTGGTGCGAGTGATCTTAGGTTATGCGGTGGGTAGCCAGTACGGCAAAGCTGTCAGATGCCTTGAAGATTACATCGCAGCCCACAATGAGTATCCGAACTTTGAAGACCGAGTTTCCCGGTACAAGCAGCACTGCACTGAACTCATAGCTGCCATCAAAATTAAAAGATCCATGTCGGTGGTAGCCGGGCTTTCCAATGCCAAACAGCATGAACTCAGAGAGAAGGTCTACCATCACTTCAGGGAGCTTAAGTCCATTCTGGATAAAATCGAGCGCACCCTTCAGGAGCTCAGAATCACTGACGTTCGCTCAACGGTCTGGTTTGTCAAAGCCGTGTCCGCTTCGGTGGCGCTCATTTTCTCGGTTCTAGTCATTCGCGAGGTGCTCGACGGAGGCTTAATGTCCTTAGGCTATGTCGTCCAGGATTACCTCGATAAGAGCGTGACTTTTTTGTTCACGCTCTTTTAAGCCTTTATTTTTTAATCTGCTCGTAGATGGACTCTAGAAAGGGGATCAGTGGTCCGCTGGGAACCCTTCTTGAGTTAACGAAAATGGTGGGCGTTCCTTGAACTCCCCACATCTTGCCGGCAGTGGCCTGGGAGGTGATCAGCTCCTTGATGTCTTCACGCTCTGAGCAGCTGTTGAGCTGCTCGCCATTCAGGCTGAGCTCACCTGCCATTTGTTCCGTTAGGCCGGCAAGAGCGTCCATGCTGCGAAACTGCTCTTGATGGCGGAAGATCCACTGATGGACGCTAAAGTCACTGGTTTGCTCGTAGCCGCATTGAGCGAGGTAGGCGAGTTTACAACTGAGGCCATGGGATCTGGGTACCGCGGGGTTGCAATCGCCATCGAGTGGGAAAGAGTAAAAGTCAAACCGTACATCAGGTCTTGAACTGACGAAGGCCTCCAGCCTTTGTGCAGCGTTCTTACAAAATCCACAAAGGAAATCCGCAAACTCTGTTACCACCACCGGCGCGTCTGCTGGGCCTATGCTGGCAGCTGGCGGAAGCTCTGTGGACTGAGCCCTGGTGGACTGCCACTCAAGCGCTGCGCTTTTTACCAAAGTGTTGAACCGAGGGCCTGCCTTGTTTTGTAGAAACACCCTGCCAAGTCCCAAACCAAAGATTACGAAAAAGATAAGGCAGTAGATCGACCAGCGGACAAGCTCCTTGGTCTCCAAAGGAGCGGCCTCACTGTCTTTGGTCGCTAGAAAGACAAAGATCAGCGTGAGTAGGGAGATCGCGTAGAGAGTCACGCACATCGGGCAGTAGTGGTTCAGTGCAAAAGCTGAGATGGCGAGCATGACAATAGAGGCAGCAAAGATCGCAGCAGCGCTTAGGCGTGAGACCCACCTGGCCA
>CAYRIE010000072.1:0-7876 GCA_964424215.1 uncultured Pseudobdellovibrionaceae bacterium | reverse complement strand
TTCCGCCTCATGACTTAAGTCTTAGTCGGCCAGAAGGGGAATGTCAAAATCAGAATTTAAAAAACTGGTCTAAGACAAGAACTCACAACGGTTTCGGCCCGCATTCTTCGCAGCGTAGAGACCCTGGTCTGCTCTTTGCAATAGGTCATCGAGCTTCTCTTGGTCCATGTGAGTGGTAACACCAATGGAGACGGTAACTGGAATCCGTACCCCACCGTAGGTGAAGGGATAGGCCTCAACCTCCCTTCGCACTCTTTCCGCAATCTCCATACCAACTTTGGGGTTCACCCCTGCTAGCAAGAGCACAAACTCCTCGCCGCCAAACCTTGTGAACAAGTCATCTGAGCGAATGATCTTGTTTTGAATAAGCGCTGTCATCTCTTTAAGAACATAATCGCCGGCCATATGGCCGCCGGGATGCTCATCGTTGATCTTTTTAAAGAAGTCGATATCAAACATCAAGAGGGCCAAAGGGTCGCCCCGCTCGAGCGTCTTTTCGATCAGCTCAGGTCCTTTTTCTAGCAGCGCCCGCTTGTTGAGCGCACCAGTTAGCGGATCCAGATAGGCTTCCTTAAAGACCGCAGAAACCTTAGAGGCTTCGACGCTACCTGCTTTATAAAACATGAACACTGTGGACCCCATCCGAATGGAGCAGTTAGCCGTGAGTGTAACGGGTGAGTGGGGCTTAAGCTTTTCGCGGTCGATGAAGGTTCCGTTGGTGGAACCCAAATCCTCAAGGGTGAGAGAGTCGCCCATGACCTCAAATCGGCAATGACTCTTCGACATGCCTGAGTCATCCACCTGGATGTCATTGCTTTTACTGCGTCCTACAACTAGCGAACGATCGAGCACAAACTGCTCGCCCCGCCTTGAGGTGGGCAGCCATATAACGAGGCTAGCAGCTGTCTCCCACCTGGAAGGGTTGGTCTTGATCGTTGTGTCCGAGCGGATAACTGTCCGCTCTGTTTCGTCGTGGTCGTCTTTTGGATCGGCCATGCATTCATCTCACTGTAATACGGTTACGCCCCTTGTTCTTAGACTCATAAAGGGCTTGATCCCCGCGGTGAAAGATATCCTCCCAGACGGCATCTCCTGCTTTGAGGAGACTTACGCCCAAGGAAATTGTCACCGGAATGGTGGTGCCATCAAAAACGAACTTATGGTTTTCAATTGCTAAACGGACTCTTTCAGAGATTTCTCTGGCTTTGGACTCATCACTTCCTAAAAGGAAAATAACAAATTCCTCACCGCCATAACGTGCAAAAAAGTCATCGTTGCGAATCAGCTGGAGCCCCACCACGAGAGCAAGCTCCTTAAGAATATAATCTCCTGCGGGATGTCCATAGGTGTCGTTGATCTTTTTAAAGTGGTCGATATCAAAAACAACGACTCCCAAAGACTCCTTGATGATTCGTGCCCGCTGGAAAATTTCAGGGGCCTTCATCAACAGAGCTCCTTTGCTCCATATCTGTGTGAGCGGATCTCGATCACTTTGTGTTTGTAGGTTCTGATGGGCCAGTGCCTCCACGCTACCAGCTTCCATAAATTTAAACATAACGTTGCCCACCTTCAGCCGATCATTGTTGCCCAGATTGGTGGGAACAAAAGGCCCGAGGGCGCGTGTGTTGACAAAGGTTTTGTTGGTTGATTCTAGGTCAGTTACCGTAACCACGCCCTGGTCGTAGGAGATGCGCGAATGGCTGCGGGAGAGGCTTTTATCTTCGATGTATATATCGCTGCTTGCAGAGCGCCCTATGACCAAATCTTTGCGGTCGATCAGCCACTGACGGCCCAGCAGTTTTTGTGGTCCCACAATGAGCACCAAACTCGGCGGCGCAAGAGCAGCAGCTTTGATGTTGGAAGTGAACGTACCGCCGGCGGCGACGCTGGTTAGGTCTTCCGTAGAATTCGTTTTTTCTTGTTTACTTTTCTTGGACGTGCTCAAGACCTCTAACTCCTAAGCCTTTAATTATAAAGGGCTTAGTGCAGGGGTCCAGCAGTTTTTAGGAGGACGGCTGGGCCAGTAGTGTTTTGGTGATCTTCTTGCCGGACTCGACTCCCGGCTGGTCAAAGGCGTTGATCTCTAACAGCTGACCTAACATTCCCGTGCATATCATTAAGGTTTGCATAAGATATGCTAAAGATGTCGCTGTAAGTGTCTCTCCTAGCAGCCTAAGGCAAGGCACACCCGCTTGCAGCAGAGCTTTTTCTGTGGCCTCAGCTTCTGCAGCTAACAACTTTCCCATTCGAACTCCGCGAAGTGTTTCTTGCGTGCCGAAATGATCCGCTTCCAGCTCCGGACCAAAGTCTTCGATGCTGCGAACCCGCAAGAATGTGACCAGGCGACCACCTTGCCCTTCCATAAGTTGCTGAAGCACGGAGTGCTGATCAGAGGCCCCCCTAAGCACCAGGGGAGTGCTCACTCTTGGAGCCGCATTGCCATGAACATCCTGCGCCTTTGCAAGCGATTCCGCCCAAAGCTGCTGAAACCAGAATCCCAAATCGAGAAGATCATCGGCGTAGGCCCAAAGAGCATGCAGCCATTTTTCTTCCTGAAAGCTTTGCCAGTACTGCAGCGCAAGCTCGATGGGTAGATCGCCCTTAAGCGCCTGCTCAGCTCCTAACCGCGCGTCAGCTAAGGTCACTCCCGCAAAAGCCATGGGCATAAGACCCGCCGGCGTAAACACTGAAAACCTTCCGCCCACATCCTCTGGAATCTCAAGAAGAGCCACACCATTTTTTTCGGCCCACGCCCTGAGCGGGTTGTCCGTGGGCTCTGTGATCACAGTGATGCCGTTTTCTAAAAGATCAGGGCGCCCTGATCTTTGCAGCAAATGATTGGCCACAAAAAGCGTCTCAATGGTGGAGCCGCTCTTTGAAATCAACACCCAATGTGTGTCCTTATCGCTGGCCCAGCTTTTTAACTCTCGATCTAAGGAGACAGGATCCACGTTATCCACGAAGCTCACTTGGCCGCGCTCTGGTCCATAAAGAGCTGACAAAAAGGCTCTAGCTCCTAGGCTGCTACCGCCCATACCAACGACTTTTAGGCGCTTGTGCTGAGAGCGCACCGCCTTGGCGCGCTGACTGCTCTGGGTCCACACGTTGTCGCGCTTAGCTAAGCGCAAAAACCCAAGATCACTGCGTGAAAAAAGGCCTGCCGCCTTCTGGGAAAGCTCGGGGGGAAATTCTTTAGGGAAGGGAACGGTCTTTATCTTCCACATCTTACAACCTTCAGTACACGACGTCTTCTTCAACTCTATGGTATCCGCGCCACTGCTTCAAGCGCGTTTGCACTCGCTCCTCACCTTCAGAGACCAACACATAGGTGAGCTTGGTCATCACACCCATATGGGGTATCTCAAGTGAGGTCAACTCCGTCCAGGTGCCCGTATTGAAATACTCTTTTTTACCTTCGTACTGACGGTGTTTGTAAAGATAGGTGTGGCCAAAGATGACCGTGTGGATTTCCTGCTTCTCTAGAATTTTCTGAGCTGACCCCGCAAGATCTCCGCCCCAGGTAGAGCGCAAAGCCGCATTGACGAGGGTGAAAACGGAAAAGTCCAGCTGCGGACTAGGCTTTAAAAGGAGCTTTAAGAAGTAAGTTGCCAGCCGAAACAGAGTCTTCAACGTAAAAATAGTTTCATTGATCAGGCCCCAGCGGATCAGTCGCTTGATCGGGCGGACCCGGTCAAAGTGGGGGTACTGCTTCTTTACATCAATCAGCACTCCGCAAAAAAAGTGAGAGCCAAAAGGCAGATTTAAAATGGGCTCTGGCAGATTGCGCCTCAGAAAAAACTTTTTAGGATTGAACTGATTGAAAGCCTGCAGCCTGTGGCCGTGCTCGATGTGAAACCCATCTTTGCGGTAGACCATGTTGTAAAAGTCCACGGGGGCCTTAATCAGCTGGCGAAAGCGCTCTTGGGCTGCCGGCCAGAGCATAGGCTGATCCCTATTTCCCACAACGTAGCTGATCGAATGACCTGACTCGGCTGCAAAAGACTTAAGCGCCTCAAAGACCTTGGGGTGTCCCGCCCAGATGGCCTCAAGAAGCTCAACAGAGATGTCCTCTGTGAAAGTGGTCAGGTAGTGGCCGCGGTAGTCCACCTGAAGAAAATCTAGAAAGTCTCCATTGAGGATGAGTTCGACCGTTGCTCCCTGGAATTCACCTGAGGTGTGGTAATCCAAAAACTCTGCGAACTGGCCGTCGTGGTAAAACTCTTCCAGCGAGTTGACCGAGCCGTCCTCTAAAACCCGGCCCTTACCCATGTGAAAATCGCTCACAACAAGTTTGTAGCTGGCCTCGGGCATATCACTTCGCTTTTTTTACGGGTATCAGATGGGGGGGACTGCCGTCTTCAGAAGACTCGCTTGAGGAGGTCTCCCCCTCCAGCTGCACCAGCGCCAGGTGGAGCGCCCGAGAAATTCGTCTAAGGACAGCTTCTTTTTCCTGCAGCTCCTGATGAAGAGCGTAGTTTCGCTTACCTAGCTTCTCTTTTTCATACTGAAGTGTATCGAGCTTTTCTTTGAGCTCCAGCAGGCTTTCGTCTTTGGAGCGAAGAACGGCCTGACCGTCCATCTTCATAATCTCCAATCGATGCTCTAGCTCTTTTTCGCGCTTTCGCACCTGACGAAAGCTTTGATCCAATCGGTCCTGAAGCTCTTGATTCTTACTTCTGAGAGCCTGAATTTCTTTATCCTTGTGGCTTAGCCCCTCGCGAAGCAGCTCACCTTCGGAGCGGTTAAGCTCTTTAAGGCTCTCCAGATCTAGGCGCTGCTTTTCAAAGGCCCGCTCTAGGGTTTCTTTGGCCGAACGGAAGGTCTCGGCGGTAGCAAAGATTTCCTCGTTTTGACGGCGGACCTGATCCACTTCCTTTTCCAGCTCCTGCACCCTTCGCTGTGCAGTTTTCAGATGCTCGGCCTGGCGGAGAGTGACCTCAGAGCTCATCGGCTGATAACCCAGTGGTCCTTTGCGCTCTAAAGGCGCCTGCGGGCGACCCACGACAACCTGTGTGGCTTCTGAAGGCGCAGCAGGATCAGCTTTCGGCGCAGCGGAATCGACTCCTTCGATCACGGCCGTAGAGTCGTCATCAGAGTAAGACTCGCCCATATCGAGAACGAATTCGTTCTCGTCGTTGGGGTCCTGTGATACGGAGGGATGCTTTTTATCAGCCATCGTTACTCCCTATCGGCAAAAAACCTGAAGTTTGATAGCAACTTAGGACAACTGGGCTCCGTTACGGACCAAGGTGCAGTTAAAGCAAAATGACCTTTTTGTAAGCCTTCAGACGTTCCTCGAGTTTTGCAGCGTCGAGCTTGGCCAAAGCCGCAGTCCCAAAGTCCTGAACCGTAAAGCTTGCTACCAGACACCCGTGAAGGCAGGCCATTTTAAGACTGCTCAGGTCGTGGCTTTTTCCCGTTTGCGCCAGGTGCCCGAAAAAAGCTCCCGCAAAACTGTCGCCAGCTCCTGTTGGGTCCACCACCTCGGCGATGGGGTAGGCTGGCAAAATAAAGTAACCCTCGTCCGGCGTGTAAAGCACAAAGCCGTACTCACCGCGTTTGATGATCACAGACTTTGGCCCCATCTTGGAAACGGACTTAGCTGCAGCGATCGCATTGGCCTCACCTGTAAGGAGTTTGGCCTCACCTTCATTGATCAAAAGAACATCGATCCGCTCTAGCACCTTCAAAAGCTCAGGCTTTTTGCTCTGGATCCAAAAGTTCATCGTGTCAGAGCCGACCAGCTTGGGCGAGTCGACTTGCTCTAAAACCTGAAGCTGCAAAGTGGGATCGATGTTGGCCAAAAACACATAAGGTGAGTTGCGATGACCTTCAGGCAGCTCAGGATTAAAGTTCTCAAAGACGTTGAGTTCGGTTTTTAGGGTCTTAGCTTCATTCAAATCACCGGTGTACTCACCTTCCCAAGCGAAGGTTCGGCCCTTTTGCACCTGCACACCTGATAGGTCCACTCCCCGCTCAAGGAGAATCGCACGGTCGGCGTCCGTGTAGTCCTCACCGACCACACCCACCACTTTCACCTTGGTGTAGAGAGAAGCTGCCAGCGAAAAATAATTGGAAGATCCGCCGAGCACCTTGTCTCTGCTGCCCGCAGGAGTTGTGATCGAGTCGTAAGCCAAACTTCCAACAACGAGAATAGACATAAAGCACCCCACCCAATAAAGGTTTTAACTGGTGCTAACCTAAGGGCATGCAAAGGATCAATGCTTTTCTCTAAAAAGGCCTAACCCAGAACGCCGGTCTCAGCCTCAAAGGTTTCAGGGTGATCTTCAAAGCGCGAAGTGAGTTGTCCGCAGGCGGCATAAATATCCCGCCCCATGGTTTTGCGCACGGTCACGTGATAGCCCTTGCCCAGCAGGTATTTTTGAAATTCAAACACCGTTTGGCGCTCAGGGCGCTGATAACCCGAACCAGGGTGTTCGTTGAACGGAATCAAATTGATCTTGGCCGGCACTCCGCGAAGAAGCTTAGCCACCTGACGCGCATGATCTAACTCGTCCGTCACGCCGCGAAGAAGGACGTACTCAAAAGTAATACGGTCGCGGGATTTTTCCGCGTGCTCCTTGCAGGCCTCTAGAAGCATTTTAAGAGGATACTTCTTGTTGATCGGCATCACCTGAGACCGAACTTCGTCGTTGGGAGCGTTAAGGCTCACAGCAAGCCTTGCACCCGAGGCGGTCACCAGAGGGATTTGAGGCACAAGCCCCGATGTGGAAACAGTGATCTTCTTTTTGGAGAGATTGAATCCGTGGGGTTCGTGCAGAATTTCGATGGCGCGAAACACGCTATCTGGGTTGTCGAGCGGCTCGCCCATCCCCATAAACACCACGTTAGTGATGCGCTCCTCACCTAGGATCTTTTGAACCTGATAAAACTGCCCGACGATTTCACCTGTTGTCAGTCGGCGCTTGAGTTTTTGTTTGCCGGTGAAGCAGAACTTACAGGCAATGTTGCAGCCAACCTCTGAAGACACGCAAAGAGTCCGTCGATCTTCTGATGGAATGAGCACAGCTTCCACTGTGAGTCCCTGTCCGACCTCAAAGAGGAACTTCTGAGTTCCGTCCTTACTGATTCCGTGATGCTTCACCGGCGGCAGGTGAAGTGACAGAAGTGAGGGCAGCTCCGCCCGGAAGCTTTTGGAGACATCTGTCATTTCATCAAAACTGAGCGTGCGCTTCTGATAAACCCAGCGGTACAGCTGAGCTGCACGAAAGCGCTCCTTGCCAAAGGCTTGGATTTGGCCGGTAAGCTCCTTCAGAGTGAAATCAAAAAAGTTCAGCTGGCTCAAAGTTTCTGCTCCTCAAAAGATCTTTACTTACCACAGATTGATGTGGGTGAGGACGGGCCCGTCGCTTAAGAAGGCGTCTTGAAAAATGTTCAGATCTCAGCCAGGGACTCGCTGAGCTCCTCGGGGGTGCAGGTTCCACAGCCAATTTTAGCCACCACCACGCCGGCAGCCGCATTGGCCCAGCGGCAGGCCGCAGCCAAAGAGTGACCTGAACACCAAGCCAGAGCCAGGGTGGAGATGACCGTGTCCCCTGCGCCGGTCACATCAAAGACTTTCTTTGCTGCCGTGGGAAGGTGAGTGACGGTGCCATCTTCAAAAAGGCGCATCCCAAGGGAGCCCATGGTGATCACAAGGGTTGAGGTGCCCAGCACCCCCATCAGCTTTTGGCCGACCTCATCGATATAGTTTTCAGTCTGGTGCAATCCTTCAGATACCCAGCCGGCCAAAGCTAAACTCTCATCTCGGTTCGGCGTCATCAGGTCGGCGCCGCGGTAGTGCTTCAGCGGTGTGGATCTATAGGGATCTACGAGAACCTTTTTGCCGTGGCTGCGAGCGGTCTGAATCAGGTGC
>CAYRIE010000071.1:0-7940 GCA_964424215.1 uncultured Pseudobdellovibrionaceae bacterium | reverse complement strand
TAACGAGGGCAGCTACTGCTCAGGATACGCGCCGCTAAAAGGTCTGGATCTTGGACCGTGGGGTGCGTTTAACATCGAAACCAGGGTTTCAAGATTTGACCTCAACACCGGCAGCACCATCTCAGGCTGCCAAAGGTTTTGGCCCCGCCACACAAACGGTGAACTGGAATTAAAAAGCGCCTTAAAGCCGGGAATGAGCGGCAGCCTGAGCTATTACCTGGGGAACGTCAACGCGGACACTCAAGAGTCTGCCCGCGGGCATATCTGGCACTATCCTGATTGGATTCGTGATGACCAAGGTTTGCGCCTGAATCTTAGAGTGTCCCTCCCCCAGCCCAAGGGCGGCGTGAAGGTCTGTGAAACACAAGATGATTTCAGACTTCCCACCGACTTTCACAATGTGCTCGCTCTTGAAAGCTCCATTGATGCGGTCGCTAAAACTGGCTTAGGTCACTACCGCCCTGTAACGAGTAAGCTCAGTAACAAAAAAGCCATTGGAGTTGACTCTACCGGCGGCTCCACTCATAACAACAACCTGCACACTATCTTTACCAACCTTGCGATTGATCCATTTAAAGATGGCAGAGAGCGAGCCCACTGCTCTCAGGATGCTGGGCTTGGTCGCCCCTACGACAACTATGAGTTTGCAGTGACTCTAAGCGTACATAACTATCGGCAGGAGCCCGGCGCCATCCCCTTGTGCATCGACAATTCCAATCAACTTATGGTTTCAGTGGACCCTTCCCAATCTATGTGGTGCGGTTTTGACCAGGCAAGGGGGGAGTTTTCCAAAAATGGATTGGGCCACGGCGCCTCTGTTCACATTGAGCCGCACCGGGGGCCCGGCGGAGAACCGATCACTACAGGATGGGTGCCCTGCGAGGAGCTCACTTTTTGCGGAGAGGAGCCGAAAAGAGTAGAAGTGAGCGCAGATGCCGACTCGCTGAATTACCGCTTCGTTTACTCCCTGCCTTCGACCAATAACGTATCGGAAAAAAATAAGCTATGGAGCTGTGACATGAACTACCAGTTTGCCGTGGCTGATCCTTCTGGCAATCTGGTCTACCCTCCCGACATCGATTGGACTGAGGACATGGCTGACACCATGGTTAAGGCGGGAAAGTTGGACCTTGCGAAATGTACAGACGTAGAGTGTGTGAAAAACACTTTCCTCGTAATGACTCCCAAAATTTACCCCAAACCGCCGCCTTGCTTTAACTGCGACTGCAAGGTCTGTGGAAAAAGTAGCGGGGGTCCTAGCGGCCCACTTCTCAAACTCTTATTGATGTTAATTAGCCTAGCCTTGGTCGTGGCCGCTCCCTGGTCCTTAATTCAGATAGGAATCGCACAAGGTTTTGCATTTTTCGTGGGCCTTGCCGCCGTGGGAAATTTTTTCCTCTGTGCCTCCTGGTACTGCCACCTGGACATATCCAATCCCTGGAAGAATCCAAGCGGCACAACGGACTTAGCCCTCTGCACTGATGATTTGGCGTACTATAAGTCCAAGTACCCCGAACCCTTCTGCCCCTGCGGCATCAAATGCGGCGATCAAATCAACCCTCCCTCGCCCAACTGGACGGACTCCTTAGAGAGTGATGATCCGGAAGACTTCAACAAATACAAATGCAACCCTGAAACTCGAACGATAGCTGCGAGCGGAAAAAGCTTTGAAGTAAAATTAGCCTATAAAGAACAGTTGCCTGAACCACAGTCAGCTGGAGGTTGGACGGAATCCTTTCGCTACCATTTTGAACAGTCAGACGGTGAGTTCCTTTACAAAGTAGAACCCTTCGATGTGGTCTACTGGGAGCAATATGACAGCACGACCGGCACGTATTGCAGGTCAGAGTTTCAGTGCACACCAGATAAAGCAGCAGGCACTGGAGTCTGGAAGCCCGTCCTTCAAGACGGTCATGAGAAGGTCTTCTGTGATTCCGCTAAAACGGCGCATGAGCCGAACTGGCTGGTAACAGGCGGAGCTGTTTCCCATACCGACGTGAGCAGTGTCGAGAAGCCGGGACTCAGCACTCCACGGTGTGTTGAGATTGAAAAGATGAGTCCCCTAGAAAATCCGACATCAGATCTCCTTTGGTCTCACACTAACACGGAGCCCTTTAAGCAGTGCGGGCGTGCAGAGGCTGAGTATCTCACATTTAATTCTTCAGTTAACATTGAAGGCGGCAGCTCAATTCCCGCCAGAATCTATGGAACACCCGGAACGGGCTGCGCCACACCCCTTCCGCCTGAGATCGATCCGGCGCAAAATCTGATTGGGTACCCTGAGCCGATCTACACTGTTGATGACAGCGACCCCCTTAACCCCGTAGATGTTTTCCAGTGCTGGAAAAACTGTGAGCTTCCGCCCAACATTCCCTGGCATTCGATCCCCGTGCTTGAGCAGGCCATTGTCTCGAATCCAGACTATGTTGGAATTAAATACTACGAAACCTATTTGCCAGGCTCCCACAGCTCTCTGCAGTTCTGCGACCCCCATATGAGGCAGCTCAAAGACCAGAACGGCTTTGACCGCATCCGCTAACCTGGCTCTCGCGGCACACTTACGAGGCCAGATGGCGCCAGAGCCAGCACTAAAACTTCCTAACCAGACATAGGCACAAATTTGGGGCTTAAGAGGAGCTTTTAGTAAGGCTATAGCGCTCCTCTTGTTATCCTTTTTGTTCTCAACCAAAAATCCCAAGATCTTAAAAGGAGAACAGATGACAAGAGCCCTACTTTTAGTTGGAATGACCCTAGTTCTGATTAGCTGTGGCGACGATGCGGTCGAAACTGCTGAGATTCCAACCATCAGCGCAGCCTGCAAAAAAGGAGACGTTACCTATTGCGGTAATCCCGCTAGCGGCACTTCTGTTCATGAAAACAAAGCTGTCGTTATGATCTTTAGCGGCGGCACCATGCACGCTGGCCAGGTAGGCACGATGGCCTGCGGAGATGAGGGTGCTACAGCTCTTGGCAACCATTGTAAGTTTTTGACCGATGCAGACCAATGGACCGATGAAGCGGGCGCGCCTATAACCGAGATACCCTCAGGGTTTTACACACTTCAAATCAACATCGATCAGGATAAGAACGTTAATGATCCCGACACGGATTTTGAGCACTTCTTTGATGTAGGCGTAGATATCATCTGCACTTTAGAGAACGTAATCATACCCAACAGTGCAGATCCGGTGGGCGGAGCCGCCTTCACCTGCAGACAGCTGACACTGATCTAGGCTATCTAGCTTCTTTAGGTGGGCTCCCTCCAGGGGAGCTCACCTAGGGTCTCGACTTTTCCCACTCGTAAGAGGACCTGCAGATCAACTCAAGGTCATTGTACTTCGGCTGCCAATTGAGAGTCTTTTGAATCTTCTCATTTGCAGCGATCAGGGCCGGCGGATCTCCGGGACGGCGGCCCGATTCCACCACCTTAAAATCCACTCCGCTCACCTTTTTCATGGCCCGAATGACTTCTCTTACGGAATAGCCATATCCATAACCGCAATTGAAGATGTCCGTTAGCCCGCCGTCTCGTAGATAGCCAAGCGCGAGTAGATGTGCGTGGGCCAAATCGTCCACGTGAATATAATCGCGTACGCAAGTGCCATCAGGCGTAGCGTAATCCGTACCAAATAGTTCCAAACTAGCTCTTGCTCCTGTGGCCACCTCACTTGCTACCTTTACTAACTGGGTGGCAGATTTGTTCGCCTGCCCCAAAGAGCCATCAGCCTTAGCACCTGCCACGTTAAAATACCTTAGAATCACCGCCTGAAACTCTGGGTGGGCCAAGCTGGCATCCTTTAGCATCCGCTCACTCATCATTTTTGAAGCGCCATAGGGGTTGATGGGCTGAAGCGGAGTGTCCTCATGGGCGCGCTCCCCCTCGGGGATGCCGTAGGTGGCAGCTGTTGAGGAAAACACAAAGTGCCTTACTCCGTGGCTTAAGCAGGTGGCTATCAGGCGTGCCGTGTTGGCCGTGTTGTTAAGGTAGTACTTAAGGGGATTTGCAACCGATTCCGGAACGACCAAAGATGCCGCAAAATGAATCACCGACTGAACATTGTGCTTTTTTAAGACACCGCTGACCGCAGCCTCATCACCGCAGCTAGCTTCAACGAACTCCACCCCGCTCGGTACAGCCCATCTGTTGCCCGTAGCCAGGTTATCCAGCACGATCACCTTCTCACCTTGCTCCACGAGTTGAGCCACGGTGTGAGAGCCAATATATCCAGCTCCCCCGAGAACGAGTGTTGCTTTCATTTAGAATCCTCCCTGCGCATGAAGGTACTTTATAGATCAGTCTGAAACACAGAGCCAGCCAGCTCAGCTGGGGCGGCTCTGATTTCACCTTGCGTCATCTGCCAGGAGTCAGCCCGGCCCGTTTGCCATTAAGTTGCTGCGAAGCCAGTTTAGCTCAGGGCAGCTCACACCGAAAAGTAAAGAGCAGACACACCTTAGAGCCTCTCCCTGGACTGCATCTTCATCGGAGGAGCTTTTGAAACGCCCCACTACCGACCTATTAAGAGACTTTCTGGAACGGAACGTGCGCGATCAGGTCCTTAAATGGGATGAAGATGCTTACTTTCCGGCGCCAGCTTTTCAGCAGCTTCACAAATTGGGCGTCCTGCAGCTGGGCATGCCTTTAAAATTTAACGGCGCTGGCTCCTCCATGGAGCAGCTACTTGAAGTTCACGCGCTCATCTCTGAGTACTCACCTGGGATGACCTCAAGTCTTATGGCTAACCTTGCCGCACAAACCGCCCTCTCCAGGTTCGCTCCTGAAAACCTTGCAGCTCAAATACTTGCCGATCAGGCTGCAAGCGGGAAACTTATGAGTTTTTGCGCGACAGAAAAAAGCGGAACCGACATCAAAAGAATGGAAACCTGTGCTGATAAGGTGCGAAATGGCTACCTGCTCTCAGGGGAGAAAATGTACATCACCAACTCACCCTCGGCAGATCACTTCGTGGTGCTCGCAAGGATGAAAACTTTAGATTCTCTTGGTGCGTTTTATGTTCCAGCGCACAGCCCTGGCATCACCATTTCCTCACCCTTAAAGAAGTTGGGCCATAACGAATCGGAAACAGCTCACATCCGCTTTGATAAGGTTCGCCTTCCCTCTACCTACCTTCTGAAAACAGATGGCCTTACCGCACTTGAGGTTTGTATCAGCCGCACCAAGGCCCTCCTTGCAGGATCGGCTGTGGGGATCTGCCAGGCAGCAAAGGACCTGGCTACCCAGTACCTAAGCAGCACTCACAGGTACGGCAGACCCCTTATTGAATTACCTGAGTTAAGATCCCACCTGGCGCACTTACAGGTGCAGATGGAAGCTGCCTTGGCACTAGCTCAAAAAGCTGGCCGGGTGTGGGACAAAAATGGAGCCTCGCTAGTTGAGTCCAGCTCGGCCAAGTACTTTGCTGCCAATGCGGCCATGGAGTATGTCACCTCTGCGATTGAGCTGTGCGGCGCCTCAGGATACATGGCTGAAAGCCGCCTCAGCAAGCTCTTTCGGGACGCAAAGCTCTTACAGATTTATGAAGGCGCATCCCATGTTCAGCTAGCCATTATTTCTCGACATCTTTTTAAGAGAGTCCAAATCAACCCACTTAAACTTGCGAGTTAACTGCATGGAAAATAGGTACGTGATTTTGCCAGGCACTAACGCTGACAGCAGCTACACAAAAGAGTACGCCGCAGCCTATGATCTATGGCTTCGCACATGGCAGAGCACCTTTGGTCAGCTCGACGGTCTCACTAGGCTCCACTCTGATGACTTCACTCGGCAGGAGACCATCGGCGCTATCTTTGAAAATGAGCGCTGTCTAGCGCTGATCTTTATGAGGGAGTCGGACCTCTCAAGTAAAGCTGCTAGGCAAGATTCTTACTTTGCACCTTGGACACCTGAAGCTATGGATCAGCTGGTAAAGGATGGCTGCAAGATTTTGATCGGCAGCTACATCACGGTGGATGCAGACTTTCGAGGCGATCGCCCAGGGCGGCCCCGGCTCAAATCTCTTTTGCTTGAGCTGGCTGTTCAGCACCTTCTCATATCAAGCTGTGCAGCGATGACCGGGATCACTCGCAGGGACAAAGGCATTCAGAAGGTGGCCTACCGTCTGGGGGCAGATCTACTCAAAGAGAACGTCACCTACCACGGCGTTCCCACCGATCTTGTGGCTTGGTACAAACAAAAGCTAATTCCCCGGTTCCACCTGAGCCCTGAAGCCCAGCTTCTGTGGAGAAATCGGGAAGCAGGTCAACTGGGCCACGTCATCGAGCAACCCTATTTAAAAATTGCCTAACTAAAAGGAGGGCACCTTGAATACCAATGAACTGATTTTGCAGCTAGAGAGCCTGCTTGAAGCCACTTATGATTTGCCGCTATCTGATCCGTTTGATCAAAAGCGCTACTACGGCAATTGGCTGGCTCAGCACTACTACTACATTCGCCATACCACGAGGCTTTTAGCTCTGGCCGCATCCAAGCTGGACCCCTCCAGCCCGCTCCATCGCAGGTTTTTAGAGCACGCTGCAGAAGAGCAGGGCCACGAAAAAATGATTCTAAACGATCTTAGGACTCTGGGGTTTTCGGTGGAAGATTTCCCAGAGTATCCGGCCACAGCCCAGATGTATCAGGCTCAGTACTTTCTTGTGGAGTATGTCAGCCCACTTTCCCTACTTGGCTACCCGCTCTATTTAGAATCACTTTCTTGCCGCTTCGGCCCGCACATCTACAGCCTGACTCAGAGTTCTTACGGAGAGAAGGCGTCTAATTTTATCAGAGTCCACGCCGAGCAGGATGAAGATCACATAAGTTCGCTTCATAAGATTCTGGCGGGTCTTGGGCCTGAGGACTACAAGCAGGTGGCCTGGAGCCTAAAGCAAACGGCGTACAGTTATCAGGGAATACTTAAAGAGATCAAGGCGGCCCATCCTGCTGAGAGCAAGACGATCCTGCCCTTAAAGAAACTTAAGGCTGCCTGAATTCTCTGAAACAAAAGAGGTCCTCACAACCTTGGACATGCTGAGGAGCCCCTTGCGATTTTCCGGTCCAGCAAAGAGCGGCCAAAGATATCTCATATCCAGTTCGATCTCTGCTTTGGGCTCAGCAAACCTTTGACGAAGCACATGGTGAGGAAATTCTGATCTGAGATCAAGCACCTCGATATCACTGCTGAAAATCCGGGAGCTGGCCTCTAGGAGCTTATTGGTCACTAGGGCTGCGCGCTCGTACAAGTCAAAAAAGGTAAAGGTCAGCAGATCTAACAGCGAGTAATTGCAGTACTGCATAAATTCGATATTTCGGAAGATCTGAATGTGCTCTGCAGTGTAGATCTCAATGATGTGGCCATCTTCGATCAGGTCCATGGCGCTGTCACTTGCGGTAAGGCCCACTCTGGCCAGCACATAGGTCAAAACTTCTTTCTCGTGGCGAAGGTTGATGCCGTTTTTGGCAGCCCCTTCCAGAAGATCCGCATACTGCGTAAAGTTCCGTATCGTCTGGGATCTGCCATGCAAACTCATTTCTTTAAACTTAGAAACTCCGGTCCTCGAGTAAGGCTCGATCTCAACATCAAATTTCCCAACGAGGTTGCTAAAGTTTTTGAGCCTTGCAAAGAAATCCAGGTCCTCTTGTCTAAAAGAGCTCTCAGGCATGCCTATGAGTTTTTCTACTGAATTCATTTTTGGATCCTCCATAGGCCGTCTAGGTTTTTCAAAGGCTCCCTCGCTTGGAGACCTTACGGAAGTTATAGCAACTTCAATTTGGGTGCCAAGCCACCCCCAGCCGCCAGTTTCTTCCCTAAAATTTGACCTGATATTAAGGAAATAGCCCAGCTTTAAATGAATCTGACTTAGTCCACTCCCCGGCCTTTGTCAAAAAAAGCAGCAGGAGGGCTCCAAAGGAGCGCCAAATTAAGGGTAGGCCCTGTAATAAACGG
>CAYRIE010000070.1:0-8095 GCA_964424215.1 uncultured Pseudobdellovibrionaceae bacterium | reverse complement strand
AAAACCGCATGGGGCCCAGCTTTCAGGAGATCAACTGGGATAGTGTTACACTTTCTGAAATCTCTCCTGCCGACATCGCTGTACCGGCCCAAATCCAACAGGATTTAGCAACACTGGAACAATTCAAGCCCCCCGGCGTGGACTTTGATTTTTCCAAGTTGCGAAATATGGATCAGCTGCTCTCGATGATCCGACTCGACTGGGACGACAACAATAAAACCTACACGATGAACTTCACCGAGGATCTGACCCGGCTCACTCGGCAAAATGTACTCATCAACTACAACAACCCTCTGATCCTTATGTGGAATCAGATGTTCCGCTCGGTGATGTCCAATGCTCTGCAAATTGCCACACTAGCGATACCCGATCTGATCATCGGCAACATCGCACGCATTGCCATTGTTGACACCTTCTCGATCATCGAGGTCCTTCACAAGCAGCGCATTCTTAGACTGGAGACGGTGCTCCGGCTCAACCTCAAGGGCGAGTTGGCCACCGAAGTAGATGAGGATACCCTTTCTCGGGGCCTGAACCTTCTGTACGCCCACCGCGAAGGATCGATGATGAGATGGGTCTGGGACTCCATCAAAAGATTCTCTTTCACTTGGGCAGGTTACGAGCGCATTGCGGAGCTTCGCCGAGGGGTAGCCGAGCAGCGCAGAGAGAATTTTTCCGAGCGCGGCCTGAGGACGCTGGCAACAAAGCGCTGTGAAGTCACTGAGCTTTACGACAACTTCGCCCTCTGCTTTAAGAAAGATCAGCCCCACGCCATCTTCAACCTTGGAGTATCCCGCTCCTTCTTGTTCTTCCGGTTCGGCCCGATGGTGGTCTACAATCATCAACGGCCCTGGGAGGTGTGGACCAAGCGCGTAGCAGCCTGGACTCTGTCGGTAGCTTCCAGACTTTTTAGCCCTTTCATCTACGATCCCCAGCGCATGAGCCTTAACGGAGCTCTCAGCGACACGTTACGCAGCTTTGCTCTTCAGGGGTGGGCTGAAGAGGCAGAATTTTATGAGAACCTGGAGCACTCAGACTTTGATCCGCGTATCGTGCAACATGCCCAGGCTCTTCGAGAGATGTAAAGCCGTTTCGCCAGACCCAAACGCTTCAAAGCCTCTTCACCCGAAGAGGCTTTTTTTTGCGCCCGATATGATCTATAGCTTTAAGCTCAAGGAGGCTAAGTGACCAAGGCCGAGCGCGCGCAGTTCATTGCTAAGTATCTTGAGGAAAAGTTTCCCGAAGTCGTGATCCCGCTGGATCACACCGATGCGTACACGCTCCTGATTGCCACGCTTTTATCAGCCCAGTGCACGGACGAGCGAGTCAACAAGGTCACGCCTCACCTTTTTGCGCTAGCAAAGACCCCGGAAGAGATGGTGCAGCTGTCGATCAAGCAGATTGAAAACATCGTTCGCCCCTGCGGCCTGGGGCCGCGCAAGGCCCAGGCCATCTGGGAGCTCAGCCGCATTCTTATCGATCAACACGACGGTCAGGTGCCAGAGACCTTTGAAGATCTTGAAGAGCTCCCTGGCGTAGGTCATAAGACTGCGTCTGTCGTGAGAACTCAGGCCTTCGGTCTGCCTGCCTTTCCGGTAGACACCCATATCCACAGATTGGCCCAAATGTGGCAGCTCACAGCGGGTCGAAATGTTGTTCAAACGGAGCGGGATCTTAAGAAGGCTTTCCCAGAAAGTCTTTGGAACAAACTTCATCTTCAAATCATCTACTTCGGCAGAACCATCTGCCCTGCCCGAGGGTGCAACGGTCTGCGGTGCGATCTTTGTCAGAAACTTTTTCCTGACCGGAAAAAACCGCGCAGTTACCATAGGGCTTGAACCCGAAAGGACGGCCGCGATGGATCTTGAAAATTCAGTAGCTACTAAAGAAGAAACCAGTGCTTTTGACATCGACTCCATTCTCCGAAAGCAAAAAGAGCTCTTCCACTCGGGCGCAACTCTTAACTGGAAAAGCCGAAGAGAGGCCCTGCGGGCCCTGAAAGCTGGCGTTAAAGCTCAAGAGAGGGAGGTGCTGGAAGCTCTTTTTGCCGACCTAAAAAAGCCAGAATTTGAAGCCTTCAGCACTGAAGTTGGCATGTTCTACCAAGAAGTGGACGGGCTTTTAAAAATCGGCAAGGATTTCGTTAAGCCAACCTCCCTTGGCACTCCCTTGGCACTTTTCCCCTCACGCGCTGAGCTTCGCAAGCGGCCTTACGGAAATGCGCTACTTTTTGGCCCTTTTAATTATCCCTTTCAGCTCATCATGAATCCCTTAGCCGGCCTGATCGGTGCGGGCAATACAGCTGTGGTGAAACCCTCGGAGCTGACCCCGCACACCTCAGGGGTGGTTGCGCAAATTCTGGCCCGCACTCTCGATCCGGGCTGGGTCACCGCCGTTCAGGGAGGAGCTGGGCTAAGTGATTCGCTCACCCAGCGCACGGACTGGGACCTAATCGTTTTTACTGGCAGCACGGAGGTGGGCAAGAAAGTGGCCAGGTCCGCAGCGGAGAATCTGATTCCCACGGTTTTAGAGCTAGGGGGTAAAAGCCCAGCTGTTCTCACAGACTCAGCCGCCCTCAAGCTGGCCTGTCAGAAAATAGTTTGGGGAAAGTTTGTGAACGCAGGGCAAACCTGTGTGGCTCCTGATTATATGCTGGTGCCCGAGAGCCGTCTGGATGAGGCCGTCCGGGCCGTCACCACCCAGATTGAGCGCTTTTATGGACCAGATCCTAAGAGGAGCTCTAGCTACGGACGCATTCTGTCTCAAAAGCATCTGAAACGGCTCAGTGGTCTTCTTAAGGGTCAAGCTGGCGTGCGCGGAGGTGAGGTGGATTCCTCAGAGCTATACATGGCGCCCACAGTGGTGGCCCCCGTGAGCTGGGCGGATCCGCTGATGCAAGAGGAGATCTTCGGCCCCATTCTTCCCATTCTCACCTACCGGGATCTTGACGAGGTGAAGTCTCAGCTAAGAAAACGACCCGCACCCTTAGCGCTTTATTTTTTCAGCAGCCAGCAAAGTGAATTTGAAGAGTTCACCGGCGGGGTGAAATTTGGCGGTGGAGCATGGAACGACACTATGATTCACCTAGGTCATCCCAAGCTTCCCTTGGGTGGAGTGGGCGCAAGCGGATGGGGTCGCTACAAAGGACGGTTCAGCCTCGAAGCTTTCAGCCACACTCAAGGGCTCCTCATGAGCTCGCCCAAGTGGGACTTACCGCTCAGGTACCCACCTTACAAGAAAGGGCGCCTCTCTTTGCTCAGAAAGTATTTTAGATAACGCGCTACCAAGCTGCCAGCGGCGGAAGGGAGCACAAAATGGCCTCAGGGTTGCCGCCCGACTGAAAGCCAAACTTCGTGCCGCGATCGTAGAGGAGATTAAACTCCACGTAATGAGCGCGCTTTTGCAGCTGAACAGTTCTGTCAGCTTCGGAAAACTCCATGGGGATCCTGCGTTGGTAGATTGGCAAAATGGATTCAAGAAAATGGTCTCCTACCGACTTCCACATCGCAAAGTCTTTGTCCTTATCTCCTGAGTTGTGCTTGTCAAAAAATATTCCGCCCACCCCACGCTCTCTGTTGTAGTGAGGGATAAAAAAATAATCTTTAGCTGCCTGAGAAAAAGCCGGGTACAAGTCTCCGTGATCTTTAAGCGCCTTTTGGGCCACCTTGTGAAAGTGCTCCGTATCTTCATCGAAGGTAAAACCCATAGGAGTCAGATCAAAGCCCCCGCCCCACCAGAACTTAGATTCCGTTTCAATGTAGCGAATATTAAAGTGGACCGTAGGTGCTTTGGGGTTGGCCATGTGAGTGATCAGACTTACGCCCGTGGCAAAAAAGCTCTGTTTGTCATCTGACAGGGGCAATTGGTCACCTGCCACTCCTGACCAGTTGACAGCAGCCTTTTCAAAGACATCTCCGCGCAGCACCGACATCTCGCCCCCACCCGTGCCTTTTGCGTAGGGCCAGTGCTTGCGCTCAAATTTCTGACTGGAGGTCTCCAGCGCTTCAAACTCGGAAATGATGCGGTCTCTGAGGCTCTTAAGGTAAACAACCACTTGCTCTTTCATGGCGACTCCTTGCGAGGGGACTTGCCTCAGCAAACTACGCCTGGCACACTCAACTTTCAACAGGAAAGCCCTTGATGAATAGACCTAGTTTGTGCTGGCGCTGCAAAAAACTCATCGGACTCGATGAACAGTGCCCCTACTGCGGAGCCAAAAACAGCGGCGCCACACGGTGGCTCTCCAGCGCGTTCGGATCCGTGAGCGGTCTTCAAACGGCGCAGATGCTTTTGTACTTCTGCGCAGGCATCTTTGCTTTAAGCCTCCTTGTTGGCCTTTTGCTCCACGGAGCCGGCGGCCTTCAGTCCATCATGCGCCCCTCAAGCTCTCTCTTAAATGTTATGGGCGTAAATATCTTCGCTCGCGATCCTAGCCGCTGGTGGACCATGGTCACTGGAGTTTTCCTACATATTGGAATTCTTCACCTAGCTTTCAATCTCTATGGCCTTCACGTTCTGGGCCGCTACTTAAGCCACACTTTTTCCTCCTCCTGGATGTGGGTGGTGTTTATGATCTCTGCACTTGTCGGAGCCTTCCTCACGGCATCGCTCGGCAACGTATCGGCCGGAGCTAGCGGCGGGCTCTTTGGCTGGCTGGGCGCTTCTGTTTATGTAGCCTTTAGATCTGGCGGAATGCAGGATCCGGTCTTTAGATCCCTGCTCGTATGGGGCGGCATATCTTTGCTGCTGGGGTTTTCCATGGGGGGACGGATCGATAACACAAGCCATGTGGCCGGTTTAATCTCAGGCCTTTTTCTGGCTTCCGTTTGGTCAGCCTTTGGCCCACGTAGAGGTTTTGGGAAGACGGTTCAGCTCGTGGGCGTTGGCCTGGTGGCGCTCGTTGTTTTGAGTTATGCCCTCCAGGCCAGAATCATTTTTCTAGTTTTTCGCTAAAGCACGCTAGCTTTCCAGCGCATCAGAAGCGTTTGCGCTGCCGAATACCCCACCACCTCGTTGAGCATGATAACCAGGCCCTCAGGCAGATCTGTATCTTTGCGAAGTATCTCTAACAGATGAGCTTCGGCAAACCGTAGGTTGGGACGCAGGTGCAACGTGATCACAGACCCCTCGGCTGAAATTCCAGCGATGTCTTTGCGGTACTTCATCTGCGTGAGCACTTTAAGCGCCTGGCCACGAAGCTCCTCATCGGGCTCATATATAAGGAGCTCACCTAAAATATAAGGCCAACATTCAGGCTGATTTTTTTGATCTCCGTACACTTCAAAGCTTGAAAACTTCATGTCCGTATACAGGCAAAAGCGGAGCCCCTGATCGGTGCTCCCACGAACGATGATATTGTGCCCTAGGTTTGAGCAAGACAGGGAGACGGTCACTTCACCTTCGGTGGTTATCTCAGAAGCTAAGAGAATTTTTCTGACTTCCTCTTCCAAAGCAACCGAGTTCCAAAGCTCAGCCTGGCGATCATTAAAGGAGGCAACTCTAATAGAGTCTCCGCTTCGCCCCACCCAGCACGTATCGCCGTGGATCTGCTCTATGCTAGCCGTCTGAGACCAGGCGGTGGCGCCCGGAAACAGCACCGTTAGCAGCAGCACCAAAGATCTCAAATTCATCCCTCTGTTTTGCATCATGAGCCCTCCTTATTGGCTTTCTAAAGGCTCCCAGCTCCAACGGACCTAGGTCTAGCTGTTTGTTGATCACGGTGCGTTATTGAATAGCCTTGTGCTGGACCTAGGTCTTAGGTAATTGGATACGGCAGTGAAGTTTTTACACTTCACATGGAAAGAAATTTCAAGGAGGGGACTTTGAAACGCTATCTATTTCTGATCGCGGGGGCCATATCTGTGCTGATTTCCAGCACAGCCTATGCGTCGCCAGTTATTGATCCACTTTTGCAACCGCTTATGCAGGGGACTACCAGCTCCGAAATTGTGACCGTGGTCGCAACTTTTCCGTCTCCCGCCGTTCCCTACTTAGAAAACTCACGCCGAACCTATCGCGACATGAGAGTGGGCCTGACCGAAGTGGCGCGAGCCAGTCAAATCAGAGTTTATCAGTCCTTAATGACGGGTGCGGAAAGCGCCGGCATTCAGATGCGCGTGACCCCCCTGTGGGTCACTAACTCAATGGTCATTGAGATCCCAGCACACTCGGTCCGCTTCCTTCAAAACTTCTCTGACATCGCAGCCCTGATCGCCAACCGCGATCTTATCAGGCTCAATCCCCTAGAGCGCGCTCAGGTCAGTGAGACCGTGCGAACCGAAAGTCAGTTTACCCACGGACTCAGATCGCTGCAGATACCTGAGTTGAATGCGCAGTATCCTCAACTAACAGGCAGAGGCGTTAATATTGGCATCATTGATTCCGGAATCGATGCCCACCATCCCGACTTAGCTGGCAAGGTGATCGCCTTTCAGGACTTCTGGGATGTTCCAAGACAGGCTCCCTACGATGACGGAGGCCACGGCACTCACGTGGCCGGCACCATTGCAGGCGGCAGCGCCTCAGGCATTCAGATTGGCGTGGCTCCGGAGGCGAGCCTCACTGTAGCCAAAATTTTTGGCCCTCGAGGAGGAGCCAAACTCGACGCAATTCTTAAAGCTATGGACTGGATGGCCGATCCAGACGGCAACCCGAACACCAACGACGCTCCAGCCCTTGTGAGCAACTCCTGGGGCGGTGGCTACACCAGCGGACAGATCAACCCCATCGACGATGTGCTTTGCCGCGCGGTCGACAACTGGGTGAAGCTTGGTATTTTACCCATCTTTGCTGCCGGTAACGATGGCCCCGCAGCTACCACCGTGGGACTGCCGGGGGCCTGCCCCTCAGCCTTCACAGTGGGCGCCACCGATATCAATAACACTGTGGCCAGCTTCAGCTCACGAGGTCCTGCGCTTTGGAGATTTGCTGACGTGGTAAAACCTGACGTTTCAGCACCCGGTGTGGACGTGCGCTCAGCTACCCCAGGCGGAACCTACCGAGTTTGGTCAGGAACCTCCATGGCCACACCTCACGTAGCAGGTCTTGCAGCCCTCGTTTACCAAGTTAATCCGGGAGCTAATATTGAGCTGGTCCGCAGCGCTATTTTGAGCGGCGTGGAATCCCTCGGCATGGTCGGACAGAACAACGATTATGGTTTTGGCAAGGTCAACGCCCTGAGAACCTTCCAGCAGCAGTGACCCCTCTACCTAGACCTTTGTCTGGCAGGCAAAGGTCTAGGACCCCGTAGATTCATTCCTCGCGTCATTTCCGCACTAAAGTCCTAAAACTCCTTGTTCATAAAAATTCTATTGGCTCTAATTATCCCCTGAAAAGCACCAAGCTTTATCTATTTTCAGGAGGGGACATCTTGAGTATTGCAAAAAGGATTTTGAAACTTCGCTCAGTGAAAGCACGGCTGCTCGTCGTTATAGGTTGGGCACTAGCCTTTGCTAACCCATCTACGGCAGCACCCTTAGTGGATCCCGCACTTGAGCCGCTCATGCAAGGAACCAACAGCGCAGAGATGGTGACCGTGATCGCCACCTTCCATGACGGACAGTATGTCCCTTATCTGGAGAACTCCCGCAGGAGCTACCGTGACATGCGTGTGGGTCTGACCGAAGTGGCCCGCAGCGCTCAGGTCAGAGTTTATCAGTCCCTCAGATCAGGCGCTGAAAGCTCCGGCATGCCGATGAATATTCAGCCCTTGTGGCTCACCAACAGCATGATTATTGAGATGCCCGCACACTCCGTTCGACATCTTAAAAACTTCAGCGACATCAAAGCTGTCATCGCCAACCACACCTTCTCACTCATCCAGCCCCTTGAGCGCGGCGCCATGAGCCCCGTGGTGATGAACGAGACTGACTTCACCTACGGCTTAAGAAAGCTACAGGTGCCCGAACTTCGCCAGCGCCTTCCGCACCTAACAGGTCAGGGAGTCAACGTCGGAATTCTTGATACAGGTATCGATGCTCAGCACCCTGACATTGCTGGAAAAGTTGTGGCTTTTGCTGACTTTGCCGGACGCAAAACTGCGCCCTACGATGACCACGGACACGGCACGCACGTGGCTGGCACCATCGCAGGTGGC
>CAYRIE010000069.1:0-8102 GCA_964424215.1 uncultured Pseudobdellovibrionaceae bacterium | reverse complement strand
GGCCCTCGGATTTACCTGAGGCCTCCTCCTATAAACATGAACTCAAGGTGAACCTGAGTGGGTCCACCGTGCCCTACTTTAACCGCACAGATCACGTCTTCTTTGGAAACTCCGATCGAGGAGGCCACGTGCTCAATGTGACAGAGCCCATCTCAGACAGCGACTTTTATGTTGGCAATGAGCTACAGTTCGATAGTTATGATCAGGTTGTGGCGCGCCAAAACCTAGAGCTGACCCTTGATAACCTGTTCACTGAAAAGTTCTTTAGCAGATCCGGGCCGTCTTACAGACAGCTTGTATTTTTTAGGCTCGTGCAGTCTTATGATTTGCTAGAAGCTAAGAAAGTAGACGGTCGTCCGTGGTCCCCCATCCGCGGGCTCTTAGATGTCAGGTTTCGTAGGTTCAACGCCAACGTGACCGCTCATTACTTCCCCTATCTGAACAAGGTCAACTCCTCCTCGAGGCTTCGGCTCACTCATCCCAGGGGCAACTTTCTTCAGGTCGGTTTCACCCAGTCCTACACCATTCCCAGAGATCCAGCAGACTTTGATTACGGCACCCGCCGGGAAAACCTCGGGGTGGGTGTGGGCTTAAAAACTCGCTACATCGACATCTCCACCACGACCGACTACGAGATGCGGACCGGTGAGATCAACTCCTGGACCCTTCACGGCATCATTACGCCGCCAGGCGACTGCTGGCAAATCCATAGCCTGGTCCGCCAGCTCTCCGGAAGTGACGAGACGATCTTTAATTTCAACTTTGAGTTCGATTTTGGCGGCAACACTTAAATAAAAGCTCGCCTTCAGACCTTTGAAGCTTTTCTGGGAAAGAACTAGAAGTTAAAAAAGGAAACTTGCAGACTGGCCCCATCGATCTCGTGAGTGTAGGGGTTGAGCGAGGGAGCCACACCCATACTCAAAGAGTCTCTTAAACGGCGCTCGTTTTCACGCTCCACTTGACCGGGCACCACGTAAACAACATAAAGCCCTAATAAAATACCTGAATAAAGACCCAGCGAGGCGCCGCGAGCAATGCGGTAAAGTTTATCACCGGGCTGATCTTCAAAGGCCAAGCTGGCCGTACCCACCAGAGTACCAGCAAGAACGCCGTAACTGCAGCTCATCAGAAACTCGCGTCCCGAAGTACTCTGCGCATGGCTTGAGGGAGCTGCACTTATCAGCCCCAAACTAAATATCAAAAGAAGGATCATCAGACGCGACATGGTTTTATTGTTGAATCAGTCGGCAACAGGTGTCAACCAAAGCCTCGGCACTTTAAGGCTAGAGGAGAAAGTCTAGCGGCAGCACCTGATGCTGCTGTCCGGGAGTAACCTCCACCAGAAAAAGGCGTGAGGGACCCTTTCTTAAACTCCAAATTTCAAGCGCCCTTTGCAGCCTCTGAATTTGTTTTCTGTGAAACCCTCTTAAAGAAAAATCGCCCAGCTTAAGTACGGACTTAACCTCCCAAAGTTGATACTCACCGTCTTTAGAGCTCACCCAGTCCACCTCAACGCCCGCAATCTTGTGGCGATGAAGCAGCGGCCTATAGCCCTGCTGCGCAAAGTAGCAACAAGCTTTATACTCTGAGATAAGTCCCCGCATGGGACGTGAGAGGGACGGGCCAAAACTCGCGTACTCCCGCAAACTCGCGTCGATGATAGACGCACGGCCCTTTTTGCTGGATAGCTTCTCGATGAGGTAGGGTGCCGTAGCCTTTATTTGAATCAAATCCATAGGCAGGGTAGCGCTCCGCAAGCTCCATCATAAAACGATCCCGAGTGACCTTGGCGATCACCGAGGCCGCTGCAATGGGCTCTGCCCGCAGCTCACCCTTAGTTAGCAGCACCTGCTCCCAGTCACCTTCGACTTCAGGAACTCTGAAGGTGCCATCCACGAGCAAGAGCCCCGGACCTGCACCTATCTTCAGAGCCGCCAGGGCCCGGGTCATCGCCATGAGGGAGGCCCTGAGGATATTGAACTTTTCTATTTCTAAAACAGATGCAACGCCAATGCCGTAGCGGACCTCTTTAAAGAGGGATTCTGCCAGCTCTTCTCTCCGCATTTCGGACAGAAGCTTTGAGTCGGTAAGACCTTTGAGTTGATAGGAGGGCGGCAACAGGGCCGCTGCGGCCACAACCGGGCCCGCTAAGCAGCCCCGGCCCACTTCATCAAGACCGATGACAGGCATATCCAGGCTGCGCCAGGAGTAAGGCTCCACCTTTTTCATGAGGGGAGCTACTGAGCAGTTTCGGGGGTTTCTTCTTTAGGGGCCTGTGTCGCAGCCGCGCCCACATCGCGCACCATCTCCGACTTAATTTTAGCCGCCTTACCTTTAAGGTCGCGTAGATAGTAGATGCGGCCCTGACGAACTTTGCCGTAGGAGATCACATCGATCTTATCAACCAGAGGGGAGAAAAATGGAAAGGTTCTCTCAACGCCCACGCCACCAGAGATCTTTCGAACCGTGAAGCTGCGTGTAACGCCCGTTCCCTGAAGCTTAAGAACCACACCTTTGAAAAGCTGGATGCGCTCTTTGTCGCCTTCTTTGACGCGCACAGATACAGAGACCGTGTCGCCCGCCTTAAAAGAGGGAATGTTTTTCTTTTGAGTTTTAAGCCACGCAACCTGATCTACGACGTCGGACATGATACCACTCTCCCATTTGAAGGGTTGGGATCTACCATGACCCAAGGAGTCGGTCAAGACAGATCGTTACGGCCGATCGCACGGAAAGGTGTCGATAATCGGCAGGGGGCGCCCCTTGAATGGGCTCCAAAATCCCCTCACAGCTTCTTAAAAGCTCCTCAGTCATACCAAATCCTGTGCCAAAAAGTAGCAGTTTTCCGGGGCCCTCCTGGGTGGCTAGCCCGTCCCTGAGCTCAGAAAACTTCCAGCGCCTCACGCCCGCCAGCTCCCGGGCCGTGGTGGCAAAAACCTCAACCGGCCCACCGCCGATGCTGTTAGAAAAATCCCTGGCCGCAGCCTCCACACTCACTGCCGTAGCCACCAAATCCAGAGCCGTCTTTCGCATGGGGTTGTACTTTGAGCCCTCTCCTACGCGCCAGTGATCAAGGATCCTTGAGGCAAACATGAGCTGCTCTTCGTGGGGATGAATGATGTAATAGCGATCTAGCCCGTAGGCTTTGGAAGCTCGTGCGATGTCGTGAATATCAAAGTTGGTGACGTTAGTGGCCACCAGATCGCCGGCGCGGTCTTTGACCGGATGGTGAACTAACCCCACGGCAAAGGGGCACTTTCTCGGTCTCTGCTCGGTGTTCATTTCGGCTTGGCTCCCTTGCGCTTTAGATCCCTTTGCACCTGCTCTGGCTCCATCTGAAAAGGCCAATTCTCTGGCACCTTTTCAAACTCCGCCCCTAGGGATTTAAGTGCAGCTTCCAGATCCTCCCACTTTTTTGAGCTCTCACCAAACCAATCCGGGCGCCGCAAAAAAGTTTCCACAAGACCCACCTGCTGGCGCCACTTATTGATTTTCTGGTGGTCTCCTGAGAACAGGACCGGGGGCACCTTCTGCTCTTGCCACTGGCGCGGCCGAGTGTAAAGGGGCGCCTCAAGCGGCGCACCCAGAGCAAAGCTCTCTAAAAGATGGGACTCATCATGGCCTAAAACTCCGGGCAGATGCCTTAGGAGACTGTCGGTCATTGCAAGAGCTGGCAGCTCACCTCCTGAAGTCACAAAGTCGCCCAGGGAGATTTCCCGGTGAACGTTTTTTTGAATCCACCGCTCATCAAGCCCTGAGTACCTGGAGCAAACCCAAAGGATGTGTTTTTTTTCAGAGAGCTCTCTGCTGAGGCTGTCGGTGAAGCGCTCCCCACGCGGAGAGGTGTGCAGCACCAAGGCCTCTTTGTGACCCTCGACGCTGGCCAGAGCCTTTTCAAAGGGCTCTGCCATCAGCACCATGCCGTCACCGCCCCCAAAGGGCCGATCATCCACTGTGTGGTGAACATCCGCGGTAAAGTCTCTGGGATTGACCGTCTCCAGTTCAAAGAGGCCTTTTTTCAGGGCCTGGCCTGCGACTCCAAATTCTAGGGCCTGACGGATCATTTCAGGGAAAAGCGTTAAAAACGATAGTCTCACTCGCGCTCCACTTAGCAAAATTATATGAGATAGCAGCTCTGGCAACTCTGCTGCCTATCTACAGGCACCGCATTGCAACTGGCAAACTGGAAGCCCCCTCACTCTTGGATGTCCAGTAGGCCCTCAGGTAAATCCATAACCAGCTCGCCCTTGTCGGCGTCTCTTGAAACTATCCAGCTTTTGATCAAAGGGATCAGGTGAACCTCACCGCTTCCACTGTGCACTTCCAAAAGATCCTGAGGTCCATTGGAGCTAAAACCCCTGACCACCCCAATCAGATCCCCCGCAGGATTAAGGAGCTTAAGATCTAAAAACTCCCTCAGATAGGGCTCCTCGCCCTCAGGTGCGCGCAAAAATTCATCGGGAACGTATAAAAACTTTCCTTTAAGTAGAGCCTCGGCCTGATCTCTATCTGTCAGGCCCTCTAGAGCCAAAATCAGCCCCGCCCTACCCTGCTTGCGGTGAACTCTTTTGGTCCGAACCTTAAGTGTGTGCTCGGCCCCGCCTTGCCAGCTGTCCCCGGCAAACTGAGCCTCTTTAAGGAGGGGCAGCCAGTGGGCCTCCCCGGCAAAAAGGTGCACAAACACTTCGCCTCGCACCCCTTGTGCGCCAGTCACTTTACCAATCTGCCAAAAATCCCTCTGAGCTTCCGACAACTCTCACCTTTAGCTAGCTTTATGGGAGCTGGCCCATAAAAAAAGCGCCACGGGTGGGCGCTTTTTTAAAAATGCAATGCTCTCAAAACTTGATCTACTCGACGATTTCTAAAACGCTGCGCTTTTTGAGTTTGGTGCTGGCAGCGTTCAAAATGGTGCGCATAGATTTGGCTGTGCGCCCCTGCTTACCGATCACCTTACCTAGGTCTTCTTTAGCCACTGTCAGCTCAACAACCGTCGTCTGTTCACCCACCACTTCGTTGACTTCAACTTGGTCCGGCTCATCCACGAGGGCCTTGGCCATAAACTCTACTAGGTCTTTCAGACTCGAAGTATCAAAACCCATAAATCACTCCCGTCATCACTTCGCTTTTTCCAAGTCAACATCTTGACCTAATACGGCCCGAAGCTCAATTAATTTGGTGAAGCTTCGGCCAACTTGATCAGGCTCTTTACGCGGTCGGAGGCCTGGGCACCCTTGCGGATCCAATCTTTGGCCTTGGCCACGTCCAGCTCTAGTTTTTTAGACTCGCCGGCGGGATTAGGGTCATAATAACCGAGCACTTCAATGTATTTACCATTGCGCCAGCGGCGAGAATCCGCCACCGTAATGCGGTAAAAAGGCTTGCGCTTAACACCACCACGCGCCAATCGAATAACAACCATTCACTTAACTCCTCGTAAAATCGGGCCTAAAAATCAGCTCGGCCAGACCATAAGACGGCTATTGCTACAGGATTCCTAGGGAAATCGCAAGCCGAAACCTTTAAAACGGAAGTTTCATTCCCGGAAATCCGCCGCCCTTGCCAGCGCCCATTTTCATCATTTGGCTCATGGCCCGCTTGGCGGTCTCAAACTGCTTTATAAACTTATTAACGTCCTGAATGCGGGTGCCGCTGCCCTTGGCAATTCGGACGGATCTGGAGCCGGAGACCACCCTGTGATCGGCCCTCTCGTGAGGCGTCATGGAATTAATAATCGCCTCAATTTTCTTTATTTCATTCTCAGGGGGGGCTGTGTCCTTAAGGCCCTTCATAGCCTGGCCCATCCCCGGCATCATTTTCATGAGGCCCTCAAGGGGACCGAGCTTTTTGATCTGTTTGATCTGCTTTAGGAAATCATCCACGGTGAATTCGTTTTTAAGGAGCTTTTGCGCCTGGCGCTCAGCTTCCTCGTGATCGACCACCTCCTGGGCTCTCTCCACCAGGGTGAGCACATCGCCCATATCTAGGATGCGGCCGGCTAGGCGGTCCGGATGGAAAATTTCCAGCGCGCTTTGCTTTTCTCCCACACCTAAGAACTTTATGGGAATCCCGGTGGCCTCACGGATGCTTAGCGCCGCACCGCCCCTGGCATCCCCGTCCACTTTGGAGAGGATAAGGCCCGAAAGATCCAGCCGTTCTTTAAACCCCTGAGCGACATTGACCGACTGCTGACCGAGCATGGCATCAGCCACAAGGAGAATCTCCTCAGGCCGCCACACCTTGGTGAGGTCAGCTAGCTCCGTCATAAGAGTGTCATCAATTTGAAGTCTTCCGGCCGTGTCTAAAAGCACAACGTCCAGCTGAAGCCCTTCAGCCCACTTTTTGGCAGCCTTAACAATCTTGCGAGGATCTGTTCCAGGCTCAGTCGGGTACACCGGAACACCGGCCTCTTCCCCAAGCACCTTGAGCTGGTCGATGGCCGCTGGTCGATAAATGTCAGCTGGCACCAGGCCGACTTTTTTTGATTTTTTCTCGCCCAGGTAGCGCGCCAGCTTGCCCGTGGTGGTGGTCTTACCTGTTCCTTGCAAACCCACAAGCATGATCAAAGAGGGCTTTTCCGTAAGAGAGAGACCCTCGGCTTTTTCGCCCAGAATTTGTACGAGTTCATCGTGAACGATTTTGACGAACTGTTCACCAGGCTTTACGCCTTGTAAGACCTTCTCACCTAGCGCTTTGGCCTTCACTCTTTCGATAAAGGTTTTAACGACCTTAAAGTTAACATCAGCCTCTAGCAGACTTTGCCGAATCTCTTTGATGGAACTTTCAATGTTGGCTTCGGTGATTTTGTTGCCACGCAGGTTTTTAAAGCTGCCAACAATGCGTTCAGATAAAGAATCAAACATCTAAAAAACTCCTCACTACCACCTGGAATACTCGCCGTGCTTTAGGCTGTAAAGCGCAATACTCTGAAAGATGATCAGGCTCACGAGCGAAACTCCCAAAGAATGGCTCACAGGCACATCAGCTGTGCCTAAAACGCCCCAGCGCACGCCGTTGATAAAGTAAAGCAGCGGGTTCCCCAGCGAAATCCCGCGCCAAAGAGGACTAAGCCCCTCGATGCTAAAGAACACGCCCCCAAGATAGATCAGCGGCGTGAGTAAAAAAGCTCCCACGGCGGCCATCTGATCAAAGGTTTTGGCCCAAAAGGCTACTGCCAGGCCCAGCTGAGCAAAGCAGATCCCGCCAATAATAAGGAAAAGGATCAGCACAGGTCCGTTGGCGATGGGCAAAAAAGCTCCCGTGCTGAAGTAGTAAAATGCTTCGCCCACAAGGAAGGTCACAAAACCAACCGTAAGCCCGCGCATAAGCCCGCCTAATGAGACCGCCCAAAGAATTTGCCGCGGACTTAAGGGGACCACCTTAAGGTCTTCAAGGTCTCCAGAAAATTTCCCGCTCACTATGGAGCTTGAGGAGTTTTGAAAGCTGTTGTTGAGCACGGACATCATCAGAAGCCCCGGGATCAGAAAAGCCAGGTAGCTAAGCCCGCTGGCCAGCTGCACGTTGGCTCCCAAACTGACTCCAAAAATAAGAAGGTAAAGCGTCGTCGTGATCAGAGGTGTTAAAATGGTTTGGATAGCCACCTTTAAGAATCTTGCGATCTCGCGGCGGAGAAGTGCATAAAAGGGAATCAGCACTGGCGTGGGGGTCATTTTTCCTCCAGTACGAACTTAAGTGCCTCCTCAAGGCTCCCCTCTTCGATGTGAACGTCCTGAACCTCCTCGGGACTTATCTCAAGCTCCCGCAAAAGGTTACCTACGCCTAAGTCATGGGGCACACTGAATATCCAGTCACTCCCCTCAGAAAACACGAGGTACTTGTGGGCCTTGCGTCCCATCTCAGGTTTTACGGTCAGGCGGATGGTGCGCTTAGTGAGCGCGCGGACCAGGTCCTGGGTGAGCCCGATTCGCTTGATCTTTCCCTCCTGCAAAATCCCCACACGGTCGCAAAGCTTTTCCGCCTCTTCGATGTAATGGGTCGTTAGAAGGATGGCCAGCCCATCGGCTTTTAGCTCTCGAACAAAATCCCACAAGGACTCCCTGAGCTCAATGTCTACGCCTGCGGTGGGCTCATCCAAAAGAAGAATC
>CAYRIE010000068.1:0-8145 GCA_964424215.1 uncultured Pseudobdellovibrionaceae bacterium | reverse complement strand
GGCCATTACAAGGTAGGCCTTCACTGTGGCGATGCCGTAGGCGATCAGCGTGTTCAGCGCTCCGAAGTCGACCTGAGCCACTGCAACCGTTAAAACTGTCAATCCCACCAAGATCAAAAAAATCCTGATGTAAGTGGAAAACGGCGTAATGTGATAAACGTCTTCGTTATGACTCATAAGTTACCTCGTTCCTATTCCACCAAGTAGAGCAGCGGAAACAAATAGATCCAGATCAAGTCGATTAAGTGCCAAAACAGCCCCACCCCTTCAACGGGCGTGAAGTATCTAGGTCCGAACTCTCCGCGAATCGTGCGGATGAGCACCCAAGTGATGCAGCCCATCCCGATGATCACGTGGACTCCGTGAAGCCCCGTCATAGTGTAATAAAATGAAAAGTAGAGTGCTAGATTCTCAAAGCCCATGGTGTCGCCAGCAAAAAAGCCACCGGGGTACAGGCCGAGCTCAAACTTGTGCGAGTACTCAATGTATTTGATGCCCATAAATATCAAGCCACACACCAGCGTGATGCAAAGAGACCAAATAGCAGCTTTCCGGTTATCCTTTTGAAGGAAATGAATGGAAAGCGCCATCGTGAGCGAACTAAATAGGAGCACAATGGTGTTGGTAGCTCCGTACTGCCAAGAAAGGAACTTTGAGCCCGCCAGAAATACTTCCGGGTAAATATTGTGAAAGATGGCGTAGGCGGCAAGGACGCCACCAAACATCATGATCTCAGTGGCTAAGAACAACCACACACCAAACTTACTCGTCAAAAACTCGTGCTCCGCACTTTCAAAGTGGTGGGCATGTTGACGACCCGTAGTCTTGCTCACAGTATTGCTCACAGCTTCTCCCTTATCGATACTCGTAAGGTCCTGTGGTCACCACAGGAATTTCATGAAAGTTATGATGATGAGGCGGTGAATCCGTTTGCCAGTCCAAAGTGACCGAGCCCCAGGGGTTCCTGGGAGCTGGGGCGCCTTTGCGAAGGGACTGAATCATCGACCACAGCATAATCAAAAAGCCCACCAAGATCAGCCAAGAGCCCACGGTGGAGACTTTGTTAAGGAACTCAAATCCCTCCAAATAAACGTGGTACCTGCGCGGCATCCCCTGGGCGCCTAGAATAAATTGCGGGAAGAAGGTCACGTTAAACCCGATAAAGACAAAGACAAATGACATCCTCGCCATGGCTTCGCTGTACATCTTGCCGGTGATTTTAGGCCACCAGTGATAGATGGCAGCTCCCAGCCCCATCAGCGTTCCACCCACCATCACATAGTGGAAGTGGGACACCACAAAGTAGGTGTCATGGAAGTGCACGTCGATGGCCAGGGTCGCAAGATAAATACCTGTCATTCCGCCGATCATAAACAGGAAGATGAATCCAAGGACGTAAAGAAGTGGCGATTGAAACTGAATGGACCCCTTATAAAGGGTAGCCACCCAGTTGAACACTTTAATGGCCGTAGGCACACCCACCAACATGGTGAGAACACTAAAGATAATCCCAGCAATCTCAGACTGCCCGCTCACGAACATGTGGTGACCCCACACGAAAAAGCTCACAGCCGCAATGGCCAGGGACGAGTAAGCAATCGCCGTGTAGCCAAAAATCGTCTTTTTGCTGAAAGTGGTGATCACTTCGCTGACCACACCCATAGCCGGAATAATCATGATGTAAACGGCGGGGTGAGAGTAGAACCAGAAGAAGTGCTGAAAGAGCACGGGATCGCCGCCCAGAGCGGGATCAAAGAAGCCGATGCCGAACACATTCTCAAGAGCTAGAAGAATCAAAGTAATAGCCAATACGGGAGTGGCAAGAACTTGCAAGATGGCTGTGGCGTAGAGGGCCCAGGCAAACAGCGGGATGCGGTTCATGGTCATCCCCGGAGCTCTGAGCTTGTGAATGGTGGCAATAAAGTTAAGCCCCGTGAGAATGGACGAAAAGCCCATTACGAAAGCCGAGAGCACCATCATCACGGTCGCGCCGCGCCCTTGAATACTGTAGGGAGTGTAGAACGTCCAGCCGGTGTCCACACCGCCCATAAAGAGCGTCAAAAGAGCCATCGCAGCCCCAACCATCAAGCAGTACCAGCTCAAAAGGTTCAGGCGAGGGAAGGCCACATCTCTTGCCCCGATGAGAAGAGGCAGGCAGAAGTTACCGAAAATTGCTGGGATCCCAGGGATGATCACCATGAAGACCATGATGGCCCCGTGGTAGGTCATAAATCTGTTGTACATATCGGGAGTGAGCCATGCTTCCACCCCAAAAAGTTCCCAGCGGATCAGCAGAGCAAAAATTCCCCCAAGCAGGAAGAAGGCGCTGATGGAAATGCCGTACAGAACCCCGATGCGCTTATGGTCTAAAGTCGTCAACCACGACCAAAGGCCTTTTTCATGGTTCAAATAATTCAGGGCCGGGGCGTTGGCCATAGTTCGTCCTCCTAATAAACTTCACTAATCAATCGTCTTTATGAACTCAATCAGCTGATCAATTTGCTCATCGGTGAGCACACCTCGATAGGTGGGCATGAGCGGGTTAAAGCCTCTTACAATCTGTTCGTTGGGTGACAGGATGGACTCGCGGATGTAGTTCTCATCCACGACTCGAGTGCTCCCATCGGTCATAGTCGATGTCGACCCCCATATGCCCTTCCAGGTGGGGCCCACCACGTTGCTGCCGTCTAAGCTGTGACAAGCAATGCACTGGTTGTTCTGGTAAACCACTCTACCAAGTTCAGCGGGACTGAGGGCGGAATCATCAAATTCTTCGCTCAACCAGGCCTCATAAACTTCCTGACTGACCACTCGGATTTTTCCGAGCATCAAGGAATGACCTGTTCCACAGTACTCAGCGCACAAAATCCAAAACTCGCCCATCTTCTTGGCCTCAAAACCCATGGCGATGTAGCGCCCCGGAATCACGTCGTGTTTGATGCGGAAGGCGGGAACAAAAAAGCTGTGAAGGACGGGTTTGGTCGTGTACTGGCCTTCGGCGTCCATGGACTCAGTGGAGGTGATCACAAGCTTAATGGGTGTATTGACTGGAACCACCATGGTGGCGGGCACGGCAGAGTTGTTTTCATCCAATGTGTTGGTGACCCTTTTACCGTTGGCATATTCGAACTGCCACTCCCATTTGCGGGCCGTTACTTTGATCTCTAGGCCGTCCTCGGGAATTTCGCGAGAGTCCACATAAATCCAAATCCCCCAAACTGCCAGGAATATGAACAGCACGAACGGCAAAAAGGACCACAGGAACTCAAGCCGCATATCGTGCGTAATGTAGGCCGTCTTGTCAGAGTCGGTTTTTCTTTTGTATTTGAGCACGAAGTAAATCATGCCGCCAACAACACCGATAAAGGAAATCAGGCTCGCCCAAAGCATAAACCCGTAGAGAGAGTCAAATCTTTCCGCTATTTCGGTTGCGGCGGGTGGTACAAATGTGCTCGCTTCAGCTATTGACCAAAACATCTATCTCACTCCTTCAACTGCGTTTCTTCGTCGACGCCACCAGAAAGGCAACAGCCAAAGCGCTAGTAGGCCCACCATAACCGCTCCGCCCAATCTCATCACCTTGAAGGCGGCAATTGCATACTGGTTGTCAGCGGGGTCATAATTAAAACAAAACAACATGATCTGATCGATGATATCGCCGACTTTGCCATCGGCTGCTTCTGTTACGGCCAGGCGAAGATTGCGCTCTTCAAAGACCACGCCGTGCAGGTAGCGTGTGACCTTCCCCTTGGGGCTGGCAAAAATCGCAGCAGAGGAGTGGGCCCACTGGGCGGAGTCCTCATCCCATCGGTAGGAAAAGCCCACGGAGTCGGCCAGCTTTTTAGCGTTGTCTTCATAACCTAAAAGAAAGTGGATATGATCTGCGGCCTCTCCGAGGTTGTACTGCTCTAAATAGGCCTCTTTTTTGGCCTGAGCGATGTCTGTTGAGTCGTAGGGCTCAAAGGAGACAAAAACTAACTCGAACTCTTTGCCAGGGGTGTACTTTAATTGATCGATCCCATCCATCAGGCCGTTAAGGTGAATGTTACAAAGGCTGGGGCAGGTGTAATAGACAAGGGAGAGGACCACCGGCTTATCGCCATCAAAGAACTGACCTAAAGTTACGAGCTCGCCATGTTCATCGGTGAAGGTCAGATCCAGGGGCAACTGTTCGCCCAGCTTTTCTTGGATCCCGATACCCTGAAGTTCCGGGGGCTTCTCATTGTTCACTACATCCCGCTCTCTGGGGTTGTAGCTCCAGGCAGAGCTGGACAGGCCCAAGATCAGAAAACCTATCAGTGAAAGAACACCCAAGCGAATCAATTTTTGTCCTTATAGTCCTAATTGGTAGCTTACTGCTGAGCCTTGCCAAACTCCTCAAGAGCCTGCGGATCATCAGCGACCACGTTATCTGTAATATCTCGAACGTAA
Organism: uncultured Pseudobdellovibrionaceae bacterium; assembly: GCA_964424215.1. Classification (GTDB taxonomy): domain Bacteria; phylum Bdellovibrionota; class Bdellovibrionia; order Bdellovibrionales; family JAGQZY01; genus CAYRIE01. The sequence goes on along the minus strand of CAYRIE010000068.1, from coordinate 3,714 downwards.
TGAACTAGGGCCCAGCGATCTACGACGGGCAAATGAGCATAGCTCGCCATGGAGCTACCAGGTCCGAAACCCTCGGTGAGAGTTTCAAACAGCTCAACAGAGGACCCGCCGCGCTTCCAGTCGCCTTCAACAAGATCGCGCGGAGGCGGAATGAGTCCACCGCCAGCAATGCCATCACCCTTACCGGACTCTCCGTGGCAGAGGGCACATTGCATAGCATAGATGGATTGGCCATGCGCCACGAGGCCATCAGAAGATATCCAGGGGTCAGAAACTTGCGCGGGATCAAAGGCCTCACCCGAGGCGGCACCCGCATCAGCGGCCGCAACTTCTTCCGCCCGAGGAAGCTCACCCAGATCCACACCTTCATAAATCAAAGTGATGTAGATGAAGAACCCCAGGGTGAACACCATGGTGAAACCAAATGCGACCAAACCACCCTTGTTGTAATCGCCGTACTCATATTGTTGACTCATACACCGCAACCTTCTAGTGAGGGCAAACGCTTCACGCGCAGGATCTTTCAGCCCCATTTGTTTCGTAAGTGCACAAGCGGTATAGCACCTGGGAATAGTTAGCACAAAGGATAAGTTGACAGGAGCGGTTTGGGATGCGGGTTAAAACCCATCATAGAAGGCCCTTGAAAAGGGCATGTAATTAAGAAAGTGTTTTCTTAAACACCGCAGAAACTTCTGTTGAAATCACTTATTTTTCAAGGACCCATCGAGGCAAAGTTGCCTCGTCAGATTCGGCAACTGCCTCTGAAGCCAGCCCGCGAAAAGAGTCTGTTACCGTTCCGTAAACGCGCTTTAACAGGGACTTGGATTCGGCCAGAAGCCTCTCCAGTTGCGGCGTTGCAGGTAATAACTCCGGTAAGTTCATATTGAAATCCGCGCTCAATGTCCGCAGGTCCTTGCCTCGTTCGGGATGCCCGTACTTAATATGACGAACCTCCGAGCGCATCTTCTCTTTTTCGTCCTGCAGCTCTCTTTCCAGCTCGACGATCTCCGCCATAAGAGTCTTTTTCAGACTGGAGTCGGTGGTTAAAGAGCTCTCTTGAATTTTATGACTGATTTCGGAATTGAGAGAACGTATCGCCCCCTCCAGCCCGCGCAGGTTTTGTTCGTGCCCGTGCCAGTCCCCGGCCCAGATCGCGGGAGAGATTATAAATATTGCAATCAGCGTGAGCCGCGCGCCCAATGTCACGGTTACTCCTTCAAGGCGTGGCGCTGATCCCATTTTACAAAAACTGGGAGTTTGCGAAGGCGAGCAACCAACCGGTGGGCCCAAATAGCCCCAACCCAAGGCAACGTGATCTCGTCCCGATCTGGACTCACTTCAAAGTCCAGCTCTTCCAGCCCTACGTCCTTAAGAACTTGTCGAAGGTTCGGGACAATATCTTGAGGTCCAGCTGCAGAAATCTTCAGCTGGTACTGATAGAGATCACCTGAGGCATCTTCTTGCTCGGCGAACTCACTTAGCTCCTGTGCAAATTCTTTCGTCTCAGTTTGAGACGTAAACTCTTGGAGGGGCTCACCCATCACAGGTGGATCCAGCTCCGCGCTCGCCTCCAACTCAGGCGAAGCTGGCTCTTCTAATGGCTCATCCATCAAGGGTGGGTCAAACCCCTCACTCGTCTCAGGCGAAGATAGCTCTTCGCCCTCTGGATCATTAAGAGCCATCAAGAGGTCCTCACCCGAGGGCTGCTGAGGCAACTCTGCAGCTAGCTCTGCATCAGCTGCATGAGCCTCATCAGCTTCAAGGCCCACCATAAAAATGTGGGAGCAGTGCGGGCAGGTCACCATGCCGAAATCATCTTCAACCGGCTGATGGCAAGAAGGACAAGAGGACATTATTTTTTGATCTTTTGACGCTGCATTTTTCTGCGCTGAGCCCTTGGAACGTTAGAGGGCCCGTTTCTTCCCGGAGCCCTGCGGCTGGGAGCACGCTGAGGCGCAGGATCGCCGGCCGAAAGCACCATTTTAGGATTCTCCTTGGGGCGAAGGGCCTCAAGAGCGTCGTGATCACCACCGCCCTCTTCACTAGGGCGAGCTTCACGAACGAGCTGAATCTTCATGAGCTTCTCAATCACATCCGTGCGCACGATTCTTTGCATGTCTTCAAAGGCCAGGAAGGCCTCTTTTTTGTACTCTAAGAGAGGATCTTTTTGTGCGTAGGCTTTTAAATTGACCCACTCACGCACTTTGTCCACGCGCTGCAGATGCTCTTTCCACCAGTGGTCCAAGGCGCCGAGCAAAAGGCTTTTCTCGACTTCTTGAAAAAGTGGACCCATGTGCTCTCGCTGAGCCTCATAGCGCGTCTTGATCCACTCACTAACTTTCTCAGTGAGCTCCTCAGAAGAGCCGAACCGCATCTGCTCTTCCTTAGCGACAATTCCGAACTGCTTTTCAAGAGCAGCTCTTAAGGATTCAAGATCCCAACTTGATATCTTGGCATCGGCCGGCGCGTACTTATCGAGCAGTTCCGTAGCGACGTCAGAGAGCATCTCTTTAACCAGGCCATCGAGGTCTTGGTTCTCAAGAATTTGGCGCCGAAGGCTGTAAATCGCCTGGCGCTGCTTGTTCATAACGTCATCGTACTCCAGAAGGTGCTTACGAATATCGAAGTTGTGACCCTCGACTTTGCGCTGAGCCGACTCGATGCTTCGAGAAACCATTCTAGAAATGATAGGTTCGGAGTCATCGATCTTCAGAGTCTCCATGATGCGCTTCAAGCGATCGCCTTGAAACTTGCGCATCAGATCGTCTTCCAGAGACAGATAAAATCTCGACTCTCCTGGGTCCCCCTGACGACCCGAACGGCCCCGCAGCTGGTTGTCAATCCGCCGAGACTCATGGCGTTCTGTACCGATGATGTAGAGGCCGCCAGCAGCCAGAACTTCTTCTCGCTCTTTTCGGCAGGCCTCTATATGTTTTTCAAGAGCTGCCTCATACTCGGGCGTACCGGCCTCGCCTACTTCTTTCAGAGCCCTAGCTTGAGGGTTCCCGCCCAGAACGATGTCCGTTCCCCGGCCCGCCATGTTGGTGGCGATGGTGACGTGCCCCTTGGCTCCGGCCTGCGCCACGATCTCAGCTTCCATTTCGTGGTGCTTGGCATTGAGCACGTGGTGCGGAATCTTGCGCTTTTGAAGAGCGTTACTGATCAACTCGGACTTCTCAATGGTGACCGTACCCACGAGCACGGGCTGTCCCGATTCCTGGCGGCTCTGAATGTCGTCAATGATGGCGTCGTACTTGGCCTTATCAGTTTTATAAATGACGTCTTCTTTGTCTTTACGAATCATGGGCTTGTTGGTCGGAATGACTACAACATCCAGATTGTAGATCTTTTTAAATTCCACAGCTTCCGTGTCAGCTGTACCGGTCATGCCCGAAAGTTTTGAGTACATCCTGAAGTAGTTCTGGAAGGTAATCGAGGCGAGAGTTTGGTTCTCGTTTTTGATTTTCACGCCTTCTTTGGCTTCAACCGCCTGGTGAAGGCCGTCACTCCAGCGCCGGCCTTCCATCAGCCGCCCGGTGAACTCATCGACAATGATCACTTCTCCGTCTTTGACCATGTAGTCCGCATCCTTTTTGTAAAGGTTGTGGGCTTTCAGGCCTTGGTAAATGTGATGCACCAGCTCGATGTTCTGAGGGTCGTACAGGTTTTCAATCCCCAGCAGCTCCTCGACCTTGGAGTTGCCTTCATCGGTCA
>CAYRIE010000067.1:0-8181 GCA_964424215.1 uncultured Pseudobdellovibrionaceae bacterium | reverse complement strand
TGGCGGCTCGCGCCAAAGAACTTAGAAGTCAGGGCGAGGATGTCATCTCTCTTACTGTAGGGGAGCCGGACTGGCCCACCTACGAAGTTGTGAAAAAGGCCGGCCACGAAGCCATCGACCAGAACTTTACCAAGTACACTCCGGCCGCTGGGGAAAAAAAGTTGCGTGAGGTTATTGCCAGACAACACTCTCAGTGGACGGGCCAAGAATTTGATTTTTCTTCGGTCACTGTCACCTCGGGAGCGAAGTTCATCTTGTTTTCCGCACTGTTTTCCACAGTGAATCCAGGCGATGAAGTCCTGATTCCGGAGCCCTACTGGGTGAGCTACCCAGCCATGGTGGACCTGTGCCGAGGCAAATCTGTATTTCTGAAAAGCGGCCCGGACACCCACTTTAAAATAACTCCTGAGGAGCTAAGACGGAATCTTTCCGCAAAATCCAAGGTTTTGATGTTCAACAGCCCCAGCAATCCCACGGGCATGGTCTACTCTGAAAAGGAACTGGCCGGGCTAGCTGAAGTGTTGCGTGAGTTTCCCCAGGTTTGGATTCTTTCGGATGATATTTATAACCAGTTGATGCTGAAAGAAGAGCGCATCTCGCCCCACCTTCTTCAGGTGGCTCCGGATTTGAAAGATCGAGTGATCAGTGTCAACGGCGCCTCCAAGGCCTACGCCATGACGGGTTGGCGGCTGGGGTGGGCGGTGGCCACTCAGAGTATCGTAAATGCTATGACGAACTTTCAGAGTCAGGCTCTCGGATGCGCCTCAAGTATATCCCAACATGCAGCCATCGCGGCCGTCACGCAGGCTGAAGGGGAGCTTAAAACAGCTTTGCAGGGTCTCCGACAGCGGCACGGTTGGGCTGAGCAGTTTTTCGGAAAGCTCTCTGGCCTTAAGGTCTATTCACCCGATGCCGCCTTCTATCTTTGGATCGGTATTGAAGACATCCTTGGCAAAACGTACCGTGGGCAAAAGATTTCTAACTCCCGCGACTTTTGCCACCTGCTTTTAGAGCATGAAAAGGTGGCTGTGGTTCCTGGACTTGAGTTTGGTTCCGAAGGGTACTTCAGGATGAGTTTCGCTGTGTCCGAAGACGATTTGCGCCGCTCCAGCGACCGGCTCGAGCGCTTTTTAAGCGAACTGAGTTAGGACTCGACCAAGGTGTATTGAACTGCGGGGCTTAGGGCCTTAGACTTGAAGTCACCAAGGGGTGACATGATGTCCTGGGTCTGGGCCGTTTTAGTTCTCAATATTCTTTTGACTGTGGGTATGGCGACTCTTATGTGGCTTCTGTTTCGGAAGCCCAAGGATGATCCGCGCTTAAGCCGTGGTCTTCAGCTCCTCCAATCGAAGATATCAATTTTGGAGGACATCTCCGATCGCACCGAAATCCAAGTGCGGCAGCTCATTACGCTGATGGACCAGAAGATCCGGGAAGTTCAGCAGAAGATTCAGCTGGCAGACAAACACGTTCAGCTGGTCAAGGTGTCCATGGAAAAAAGCCGGGAAGTGGCTAAGATTTTTGAAGATCGCATTCCCCATGAAGAGATCATTGAGCGGCAAACCACGACCAACTATGTACGTGCCGCTAAGATGGCCCACGAGGGTAAGTCCATGACTGAAATCATGCAGCAGGTCCCCTTACCGCGGGCCGAGTTGGAGCTGCTTCTGAAACTGAACAAGCAGCAGCTTATGTTTTCTGAAGACCTACTGCCTGATTGGCTCAAAGAAAAAGAGCAGCCTCAGCAGCAGCGGCAACTCACCGGTCTTCAACACCGTCTAAGCCAAGTGGAAGAAGAGTTCACAGCCACACAGGGTCCAAGTGACGAGGCTCTGGACGAAGCACTCACGCCACCCAAGGTGGAAGTGGATTCGTTAAAGTCCCTTGGAGAGCGCTTTCGCCAGGCCTGTGAGGATGAGACCAAGCCCAGTTCGGCCAAAGATGCGGTCACGCAAGAAAAAATCAGCGTGCAGAAAGTTCGGTTCCCCCGTCTTCAGCTGTAATGCGAATCAAAAAAGTCACACCCTATTTGAAACCCGGAGACACCATCAGGGGCTGGGTGCGCGAGTGCCTGGACAACGGTCATCTGATCGTAAACTTCGAGGGCGATCTGCTCAATGTAGTGAACAGGACTCGGCAGTCCTTTCGTGAGGGCGATGTGATTGCTCTTCACGTGGATGCGGTGCGCCCCTTAACTTTCAGGGTCTTAAGCGAGGCCACCTCGCCTCAGAAAAAGTCGTGGAAAATCTAGCAGACTACTTGGCGCTTTCGCGTACGAAACGCGACATGTAGTAGCGCACTAGGTAATCGAGCTTGATGGGCTGCTCTTGATAAGTCCAGATCAAGTCTCCAAAGGGTCCCCAGCGTGCTTGCAAAAGGTCTTCGTTATCCGTCGGCCAGCTCGGGCCCGCTCCCGCCGCAAAACTTGTACCCGCTACCTGAAACTTCATAGAAATGAGGCCAGGCTCTCGCAGCGAAAAGATCAATTTGAAGCCATTGCGGAACAACATAAAGTCGGCGTGGGTGTTGGAGATTCCATAGATCTTCACTCGACCCAGTTGAGTGGACTTCATTTGATTGAAGGCGGTGGCCACTTCAACGAAGGAGGCCTTCAGGTCATGGAGGAACTCAAAAGACTCTTGCATCAAGTGCTTTTCGGGATCAAAGCCGAGTTCGACATCGACGATGCCAGACTCTTCCATGCGGAGCTCTTCCTGAACGAGCTCTTTCACCCAAGATAGTTTGTCCATAAACAGGCTCCTCCCCAAGGATTACTAGATCGTGTGGTCTGCAAGTTGTCAAGACGGCGACGGGTCCCAGAGCCGGACACCTGTAAGTTCTGGCCCCACCTTAGGATTCTCAGGACTGCCCCGTCAGAAAAGGAGGCCCAGAAAGGGGGTGAAGCCGCCGCCGAAGGCCTGATCCAGACCGTAATAGGCGCCCACAAAGACCTGGGCGGGCGCCATGTAACCTAGGGTCATGTCCCATTTGTACTCGACCCCTGCCGAGGTGAAAAACTGCTGGGTGGTGATGCTCTCGAACCCAGCTCCCGCAGGACTTTCAAAGTTGTAACCGAGGCCGTCCACGGCGATGGTGTCGACAAAAAAGTTCAGGTGGGTGCGGCGCAAAAACACAGGAAGGATCCCCCAGCCCTTTTGCGGAGTGGACACCGGAACCCGGAACTCAAGGCTTGAGTTAACGATGTTGCGCCCAATGAAGGTGCCCGTTGGATACCCGCGCGTTAGATAAGAGCCCGATACCAAAGAAAACTGATAAACGCCGCCAAGGTTGGTTCCCCCAAGCAAGGCCGCAGTTAGGTCTGGAGCATACTGCCCGCGCACCGTCAGAGCTAAACCGGTCCTGCCGGGCAGTCCTTGAAAGGCAGTCCCTGTGAAGCTCCACTGGTCGTAGGCCACATTCCCCCAGGAAGAAAGGTACTTGGCCCAGGAGAGGTTGGCGCTCCCGCCGCTGATGGGGGTGATCCGGTCAGGACCTTGCTGAATGTTGCGGTAGGTGAGGCCCACCTCCGGCCCTGCGCGCTCCAGCGAGGTGGCAGCATAGGAGATTTCACTTCGCAGAACTCCCAGCCTGGCGCGCCAGTCATCGCTGAGGCCGGGTAAGAAAAAGCTGGCTGTACCCTGCACAAGATCCACGGTGCGGGTGAAGCCGCCACTGAGAATGTACTCGTACACCTTACCACCCACCAGAGACCACGAGGAGCTACCCGGTGCGTAGGTGTACTGACCGAGGGCGCCCACCTTCTTGGACAAATTGTCGTAGCTGGCCTGCAAGGCATAGGAGTGCCTAAGGGTCGGATCATGGCCTCCGGTCAGGGCTTGAACGGTGTAGCCCTGCTCTTGAAAGAACAAAAAGGGCATCAGGTAGCGCGGCAGCATGTAGCGCGCCGGTTGGTAGGCCCGCTCTTCGGAGTTGTGACTTCCTTCGTCCTCAGAAATCTCGCCCGTTTCAACTTGAAGAAGGGGCGGGATGTCTGGGGGCAAGGTGGGTAGTTTCTTTAGGTCCCCTGCCGGCACAATTTTAAGCCTTGGACCCTCGGAGGTGACTTCCGAGAAAGCCAGGGTGCCCTGGTGGGGATGAAGGTCTCCATCCAGAACCCGGGTGTAGGAGTTGGTGAGCGCTTCGATCTGGCCATCTAAGGTGGCCAGATAGAGGTTGGGCACTCCGCTTCTGTCCGAGCGAAACATCAGGCCTTGGGCTGTGGACCGGGGGGAATAGATCGGGGCGTAGTCGGCGTGCAGCTCATGCGGGGAGCTCTGGCCGGATGTAGACAGTCGGTAAAGGCGCTCTGTTCCGCTAGCGTCCCTTTGGGTAAAAACAATGTGCTCTGCCGTCAGAAACTCAGGGCTGGAGATGCGGCTAGCAAGTGGGGGCGTGTGAAGGGTCCGTTGGTTCTTGCCGCTCACGTCCACCACCCCAAGGCGAGAGCCGCCGCCATGGTTTTGACGAAAGACGACCAGGGAGCCGTCGGGGGAGAGGGCAGGCTCCATGGATCTTAGCCCCCTGGTCAGACGGCGGCTTTTACTCGAGGCCAAATCAAACCTATAAAGGTCAAAGTAGGTGGCCTCGCGCCGGTAAGAGCCTAGGCGGTCAAAGATAAGGAAGCTTGAGTCAGGGGCCCAGTCGAAACTTAAAATTTTCTTATCGGCCGGGAACTTAAGGTCTGCGGGGATCAGGCCATCAGGTGTTACTTTGAAAAAGTGGATCCTGTATTTAAGGTTCTCACCCTGTGCGATGGCAGCAAGCCACTGGCCGTCAGGGCTAAACTTGGGGCTGCGCCACTCAAGACCCTTCAGATCCGGAAGCCCCATGCCCACGGGTGCGCCCGGTGCAGAAAGTGTGGCATGCTGGTCCAAAGCCTGGCTCTGAAGCTTTGAGAAAGCGTCCCTTGTGAGATCCTGATAGGACTTCCCCCACCGCGACCGTACCGGGCCCTGGAGCATATAGGGAAGGCGGCGGGAGTAGCTGTAGGTGAGGTCCGTGAGCGCTGCGGGGTCCTTGTTCTGCTCTTGATAAAGGTGGTGAAAGAGTACTCCACCCAGGATGTAGGCCCTACGTCCCCCCATCCAGTCTGGAAGCGCTTCATTCCAAAGAGACATGTCTTGCTGCAAGAGTTGTCCGCTGAGCACAAGGGCTCTTAAGTCAGCCTGCTGGGAGGGGGATCGAAGGCGCCCACCAGTGCCACTGAGATAGCTTTCCCAGAAAACGCTCATGCCCTCGTGGTACCAGCGCGGCAGCAAAAAGTTGGGCCTAGCGACGTTGCCAAACAGCCAGCGCATCGGCCGGTAGATCCCCTGGGACGGCTCGAAGGTCAAAAGGTGCGCGTACTCATGGACCATCAGTTCAAAGACCCAGTCCTCGTAATCTCCAATGGAGTCCAGTGGCGTTGGGTAGGCTGGAAAGATGCGCAGATAGGGGTAGGGCAGTGCTGTGGCCGTACCGTTGGCAACGTCGGTGCTGTCATCTATAAAGACAACCGTAACCTCAGGGGCTTCAGTGTAATACTTTAGCAACGTGCTCCGGGCCCGCTCAGCTTGACGGGCATAGATTTGAGCGACTTGTTTGTGTTTCGCGTCAAAAACAATGCGAAAGTGAGGCGTTTTCAGTTCGCTCCACTGTCTTTCGAGTGATGCCCACGCTGTGCTGGATAAAACGTGAACCAAAATCAGCAGGGTCCCTAGGCGCAGAGTTCTCTTCAATACCGACCTCAAAGTATGGAATCTATTGCTTTCCCATATCAACAACATCAGATACATTTGACAACGTGAACTGATTTTTAAAAGATAATGACAACGCACCAAGGAGTACAGCGATGTTTAAGAATCTATTTTTGTCCATGGTAGCCCTGGCGTTCGTTGCGTCCTGTGCTTCCAAAAAGAAAACTGAAGATGCTGAAGGTATGGATGTAGCTGGAGTTGAAGACCGTTCTATGCAGTTTGACCCCCTGGGATCAGATAGCGGCACCATCGACGGACTTCGCACCGTATTCTTCGAATACGACCAGTCCACCCTTTCTGCCGAAGGGCAAGAAATCCTCAAAGCTAACGCCGAGTGGATGCGCAATCATCCCAACGTATCACTTCAGATCGAAGGCCACTGTGATGAGCGCGGCTCTGTTGAGTACAACCTGTCACTGGGTGAGCGACGCGGACGCACCGTTAAAAACTACCTCGAAGCTCAAGGTATCAGCTCTCAGCGCCTTTCCATCATAAGCTACGGTGAAGAGAAACCGCTGGTTCGTGGATCTGGCGAGACTGTATGGTCGCAAAACCGACGAGCTAACTTTGTTCCGTTGGCGCAATAGCCGAACTGGACTTTGGAAACTGGGAGGCAGCCTGTTCATCGTGGGCGCCTCCTTTTTTTTGAGTTCTTGCGTATCCAGAATGCCTCTTGAGGAGTATGCACTGGCTGAAGCCGCCCTTCAGGCTGCGCAAGACGTCCAGGCGGCCCGCTATGCTTCTGGAATTTGGTTTGAGGCCGAGCAGGCCTACAAAGGTGCTGTGAAGGCCTATGACCAGAGAAATTACAACGAGGCCACCGCGCTTTTTTTGAAAGCACGGAAAGTGGCTGAAGAGGCTGAGTACATATCTCGACTGGAAATGGCTAAATCAGGAGACTTCACCCTATGAGACTATGGATTCTAAGTACGCTGAGTTTGCTGATGATCGGTTGTTTGCAAACCAGAGAGACCATGGAAGATGGCGGCGGTGAGCGCTCCAACTTAAGAGAGCAGATGAAGGCTTTGCAAGCTAGGTCCGCTCAACACGAAATTCGCATGGACGAAATTCTCGAAGAGGTTCGCCGCCTGAATGGCAAAGTGGACGCTGCTGCGGGTTTAGGGCCCAAAGCTGAATCTTCCGATGAGGTGACTCAGCTCAAGTCTAGACTGAAGGTTTACGAGGAAGCGCTCGAAAAGCTCGATGCTGAGGTTCGCAGCCTTAAGCAAAGGCGCAGCACGTCCGCCCCAGCCGCTAAGGTCCCCCCTGGCGATCTGGCCGCTGGAGACTTTCATTACGACCAAAAACAGTGGTCTGAGGCGATTCGCTCCTACGAAGCTTACCGCCAGAAGAACCCCACGGGTAAAAATTATCCGAAAGCCACCCTGAGGATTGCCTTAGCCTTCCAGTCCATGGGAATGAATAAAGAAGCCAAGGCATTCTTTCAGGAAGTGGCTAGTCAGTATCCGCAAACCGATGAAGCTCGCATAGCATCTTCCCGCCTTAGCCATTTGTAAGGGTGGTGAATCATTTCCCAATTTGTTCTGTCGGTCGAAACCTCTTGTGATGACACGTCCGTGGCTGTCGTCGGCACGGATGGATTTGTCCACTTTTGTGAGAGCCAGCATCAAAACGACGTGCATGAACCCTTTGGTGGCGTGGTGCCCGAGATTGCCAGCCGCAATCACACTCTCCAGCTCCATCCGCTGCTGGAGCGTGCCTTTGCAGTCGTGCGCCCTGAGGATCTGCTAGGGTTTGCGGTAACCAACCGGCCGGGCCTGGTGGGCTCGCTGCTCGTTGGCCTGATTGCTGTTAAAACTCTAGCCCTTGTTCACAAAAAGCCCTTTGCAGCGGTTCACCATTTGGAGGGGCATATTTTCTCCTCCTTTTTAAAAGACGAACACTATGCTCCGCCAGCAGACTTTAAGCCTCCCCTTGTAGCGCTCACAGTGAGCGGAGGTCACACGAGTCTGTTTAAGGTGTCTGATTACGGTGTCTACGAGAAGCTTGGCGAAACGGTGGACGACGCTGCGGGGGAGGCGCTGGATAAATTCGCTAAGATGGTAGGGCTGGGTTTTCCGGGTGGAGCTGCCGTGGACAAGATAGCCCAAGGTGGAGACTATCAGAAGTTTCACTTCCCGCGCGGACTCGATAAAGAAGAGGGGCTGCGCATGAGTTTTTCTGGGCTCAAAACCTCAGCGCTTCGCTGGGTGGAAAGACACGATTCAGAGGAGATTCAAAGAGAGCTTCCCCACCTGTGCGCATCTTTTCAAGAAGCCGTGGTCGACTCTCTTATGATTAAACTTCAGCGGGCGGTGGAGGCTACTGGCGCTCAGCGCGTGGCCATCACGGGCGGGGTGAGTGCCAACTCAAGGCTCAGGCAGCGGGCTGAAGTGTGGGCCAAGGAGCAAGGGGTGCAGCTCGTGATGCCGCCTCTAAGGTACTG
>CAYRIE010000066.1:0-8199 GCA_964424215.1 uncultured Pseudobdellovibrionaceae bacterium | reverse complement strand
GAGATTGGATTTCTGCAGCCCCCTCAGGCCCCGTCGGTGGCCATTAACGAGGCGGTTGAACTGGCTAAAAAGTACGGCTCACAAGATTCCCCCGCCTTCGTGAACGGCGTGCTGGATAAGATCGTACGAGCCAAAAATCTTTCTGGAAATTAACCCCGTTCCACTATAGCTTGAAGGCATGGACGTTCAGATTTTATCCCATGCTGGCGCTCTGGCTCCAGGCTCTCCCTTGTGGATACTGCCTACCGAGACGCCCCACTCGCGCTGGGTGCCCACGGTGGACTGGTACCTCAATTTTCAGTGGTCTAGAGCCCAGCACCGCACCCCTAAAAGCCTCGCTCCGGAGCTGCACCAGATGGCCCAAGAAAACGGTTTTACCGTTTTCTACACACCGCCCTCGGGCGGCCACCTGATGGTGCTCTCTCAGCGGCTGCTGCCCAACGAGCAAACCGTGTTCGTCGATGCGGGCAATTATTCGGACTGGCTGGCGGATGCGTACAAAGTGTGGGAGGGCTTAGCGCGGCCTCCTGTCCGACTCTTCCTGCCCAAAGGTGCCCCCATGTCTATGGTGCAATCGGTTTTCGCAGAAGCCACAGATAACAAGGCACTCACAGTGGTTCTGGATCGCGGGGAGACCTAGTGGAGGAAAAACCTCAAAGAAAGTCCGTCTATCTTATCTCCGATGGAACAGGAGAGACCGCATGGACGATGACCCGGGCGGCGCTGGTGCAGTTCAAAGACGCCGACATCCACCTGGTCCGATGCAAAAATATTCGCACAGATGTGCAGCTGGAGAGCTCCCTGGCTCAGGCTGCCCAGGCGGGTGCCTTTGTGATTCACACCATGGTTAGCCCCAAGCTTAGAAAACTGATTTCTGAGTACGCCAGAAAGCACTCTCTTCAACAGGTGGATCTGCTTGGGCCGCTGCTGGAAAAACTGGAAATTCACTTTGGTGGCGGGCCGTCCACGGCTGAAGCCGGGCTCCTACGCAGCGTGGATGAGAAGTACTTTAAGCGCATAGAGGCCATTGAGTTCACAGTAAAGCATGACGATGGCAAATCCCTTCACGACCTAAGTAAGGCCGACATCGTTTTAGTGGGAGTCAGCCGTACCAGCAAAACTCCTCTGTCTATCTTCCTGAGCCACAAGGGGTGGAAGGTCGCTAACGTTCCCTTGATCATGGGATCACCTCCACCTGAAGAGCTATTTGAAATTGATCAGCGTAGAATCGTGGCGCTCACCATTGATCCGGACTCCCTGTATCGCATCCGCCGCAGCAGGCTTGATAAACTTGGAACCGGAGGCGGCGGCGGTGGTCACTACGCGCAAATGGATAAAATTCAGGAAGAGATCGACTGGGCCCTCTCACTTTTCTCTAAAAATAAAAAGTGGCCGCTCTTTAACGTGACCGAGCGTGCGCTAGAGGAAACTGCAGGCGAGATCACGCGGCTGGTGTCCACGCGGCTCGGACTTCAAGATCCGTTACTGGCCTAAATTTTCTTAAGCTTTCCTGCCGCCCACCTGCTGCTGAAGCGCTTTATAAAAGACCTCAAATGCCGGATGCTCCACACCTTTGGGGGTGTAATAAAAGATGGGGGCTGTGTAGTTCAGACCTTCCACGTCCACTACCGCCATGCGGCCCATGCGCACCTGTTTATAGATGCTGTGAGAGGGCAAAAACCCCCAGCCTAGTCCCGACTCGACAACTCTCTTGAGCGTACCTACGTTGGTGGATTCAAACACGGGCTCAAAGTGAGCTCCCGCTTCCGTGAGTTTGGATTTGAGCATCTCCTCAAAAACCGGATAGGTGGACGTGAGGTTAACGTGGGGACGGTTGGTGAACTCCTGAAGACTGATGCGCCCAGGGAGCTGACCATCTTTGGAGGATCCCACCAGCCAGATCTCATCTTTTACCAGGAACTTTTTGTCGGCGTTCTGAGGCTCACGGCCATAGTTGGGTCCGGCCTCAGGCAGTATCACGATATCCATCTCTCCAGCGTTCATCAGATCGATCAGGTCTTCACCGCGCTCGTAGTTAAGTTTGATGTTGAGTTTGGAGTTGTGTTTCAGGAAGAGCCCGACCACCGGACTGAGCAGGTAAAGACCCAGGGAGTTCACGGTACCGATGCGTAAGGTGCCTTCAATTTTTGCACCTATAGTCTGGATGGCGATTTCCGCCTGCTGGGTCAGAGAGATGATCCGCTTGGCGTATTCGTAGAGGATCTGGCCCTGCAAGGTCGCCTTAGCCTGACGCACGCCCCGGACCAACAGCTCTACCCCCATCTCCTCTTCCAGGTTGCGGATCTGCTGGCTGACAGCTGGCTGCGTGAGAAACAGTTTCTCTGCGGCAGCTGTCATGCTTCCTTCATTTAAAACGGTCGAAAATGTCACCAGCTGCTGAAGGTTCATAGGTTTCCTTCCATTAAGAGGCCCTTTTTTACCCCATATGCTCGGCAGAATGTAGGGGATTTCCCGGCCTTATTTAGTTTTCGCTGGACCCTATCCCTGATCCTTAGCACAATGAGAGGTGTGAAACACATCTTAGCGATCCTTCTACTGTTTTTGGCCACCTCTGCGTCTGCCGCAGTCTTTCGAAACTCCTACATCAGCTTTGAATTGCCCGACCACTGGCAGTGCACACCCGAAGGCACGGAGTGGGTTTGTCGCAGCGCAAGCAAGTCCGAGAACCGCGAAGCTATCATCATTCTGACAGGCAAGGAAGCGGGCCCCCAGGACACCATGGAGTACTTTACTGAAAGACTCCGCAGAACACGAACCATCGAGGGCCCCTCCGGCACCACCCTGACCAGCAAGATTCAATACACTAAGCCTGTGCGAATCAATGACAAGGTATGGATCGACAGTCTTCACATTTCCAGCGAGCTGCCAGCTTTTTACACAAGGTACGTCGTGACCGCCGAAAAGGATGATGTTGCGGTGCTGGTCACCTTTAGCAGCCATCAGTCTGTTTACACAAAGTATGTCTCCGACTTCTTTAACGCCATCAACAGCCTGCGCGTGATCAAAGGTGTTCTTCCTAGCCGGATGAACACTGCTGGTTCCCAGGGCGGCATCCTCGGCCCCAACACGGGAGAGTTCAGCCTGGATCCTGGCATGGGTCAGTATGACAACCCCCAAGGCCAGCAAGGCGGCTCTTCAAGCTCCATGCTTTTGGGCCTGGGTCTGATCCTATTGGCCGCGGGCGCCTACCTTTACATCAAGTCCAAAAAAAGATAGGCCTCACCTAAAGAAGTGAGGCCGGATTTGCGGAGCTTTTCCTAAAGAGCGCCTTAAAGGGCTCGTTGGTGGGACACCCACTCTACTGTTTTACCTTGCAGCTGCTTCTGGAGTGGAGCCCGCTGCCCGTAGATAAGGATCTTAACGTGGTCGGGCTGAATGTGGCGCTTTAGCACCTGATTGACTTCGTCCAGCTTGATGCTGCGGAGCCTACTAAGGTAGCCGGTGATTTCCGTATCCGGCAGACCCATTCTTCGAAGCTCAAGAAGCATAAAGGCGAGCCGGTCCGCCTGTTCAATCGAGCGCGGAAAGCGCCCGCTCAGATAACCCTTTGTGGACTCAAGCTCCTCTTGCGTTAGGCCCTCCTCGACAGCCTGGGAGAGCACCTTATGGATTTCCTCTAGCACCTGCGCCGTGGCTTCCGTCCTTGTGGCAAGGCTCACCTGAAAGACCCCAAGCTCCAGCCCGCTGTAAACAGCAGCCGACACTCCGTAGGTCAGTCCCAGCTCCTTGCGAATTCTCTTCATGAGGCGAGACTCAAAGGCGCCTCCCAAAATGGTGGTGGCCACTTGAAGCGTCTGGTAATCGGGATGGGTTCTAGCGATGGAGGGGTGACCCACAAAGATCTGGGATTGAACGCCTGATGTTTGATTCACAACGCGCACCCCTTGGGTGATCTTCATCTCAGGCGCGTCTTCCTCAGCCTTTTCAGCTTCAAAGGGCTCCCATTGACTGAAACGCTCCTGAATTTTCTTCTCTAGCTCCGGTGACCACTTACCTACTACGGCAAGGTAGGATTTATTCGGGCGGAAATGAACCAAATAGTGCTTGTTGATGTCCCGCCGCTGAATGTTGCCAAGCGACTGCGGCGTTCCTAGATCCACTTTGGCATAGGGGTGGCCATCAAAAACGTACTTTTCCCAGGCCAACGCCGCAAAGTGGCTGGGACTATCGACTCGCTTCTGGGCTGCTGCTACGTAGCGCTGCCTGAGCCTGCGAAACTCAGCTTCCTGAAAGGAAGGATTAAGAACAATGTCAGCGAACAAATCTAAGAGTGTGTCTTCTTTAGGTGTGACGGTTTCAGCGGAAAAGACCGTGTAGTCTTCCCGCACCGTGGAGGTAAAGCTTGAGCCCAGCTGCCCAAAGGCATCGGCGATCTCGGTTGCGCTGCGGTTGAGCGTTCCCTTATCTACGAGATTAGCTGTAAGCACGCTCAGACCGTCCTTGCGATCCGGATCCGATGAGGCACCTGCACCAACCATCAGACTCAAATGGATATAAGGAAGAGTGTCATCCTTTACGTAGAGAACCGTCAGACCATTTTTCAGCTGAGTCTCGTGAACTCTCTGAACAATCTTTTTTCCAAAGCTATCAGCTCGGCGCGAAGTGCTGGTGCAGGAGAGTAAGGAAAGGGCTAAGGCGGCGACAAGAATATTTCTCAGCATGGCTTCTCCTTTAGTTTCTGGGTCGGAGCACCACAAAGTGAGCTCGTTGAGGGGTTAGGTACTTGCGTGCCACTCGTTTGAGATCCTCAGTGGTGACGGCATTGTAACGTTCCAAATCAGATAGAAAGCGGACCGGGTCCTGAAAGTAGACCTCGTTAATGGCCATCATATTTGCTTTTCCATGAATCGTTTTTAGCGACTGAATCGTTGAAAGGGTAATTTGAGCCTTGGCCTTTTCGAGCTCTTTTGGGTCCACGTCGTGGGTTCGGAGCCGGTAGACCTCACCCAAAAGAGAGGTGCGCACTCTGTCCGTCTCTAGGCCTGGCTTAAGACTTGCGCTGGCCTGAAATATACCCGCTTCTTGAGGAGTGTAGTGATACGCGCCCGCACTCGTGGCCAGCTGAGTTCGGTAAACTAGGCGCTGGTAGATGCGGCTTGATGGACCTTCACCTAAAATCGCCGCCAACATGTCCAGTGGGTAGGAATCGACATGGCCCGCCGGAACGGTGGGGTAAGCCAGCGCCACCGTGGCAGCTTGGACATTGGCGGTGATGCTTGAGTGAACATAACCCCTCGGTTCAGGCTCAACGACCCTTTCGGTCTCCGGAATTTCCTTTGGTTCCATCGAGCCGTAGTACTTTTGGATCAGCTTTTTTGTTTGAGGAATATGAATATTACCGGCAATCACCAACACAGCGTTGTTGGGTGCGTAATAGGTATCGTACCAGGCGTTGAGATCATCCAGCGTGTACGAGTTAATGTCCTTCATCCAGCCAATGACGGGCCATCGGTAAGGATGAACTTTAAACAGAGTTTCGAAAAGATGTTCGCGCAATCTGCCGGTGGGAACATTGTCCACGCGTTGACGTCGCTCTTCTTTAACGACTTCGCGCTCGCTCGCGAGCACCTCTGGGGTCATACGCAAGTTGCGCATGCGGTCCGACTCAAGGTCCATGATGGTTTCTAGAGCCTGGGGCGGTATGATCTCATAGTAGCCAGTGTAGTCGTGGCTGGTGAAGGCATTGTTGGTGGCGCCGCTGGAATGAAGAATTTTGTCAAACTCACCTTCCGGATAACGCTCAGTGCCTTTGAACATCAAATGTTCAAAGGTGTGGGCAATGCCCGTAATACCGGGGCGCTCATGCCTTGATCCCACTCGGAACCAAACGTTGTAGCTAACGAGTGGAACGGAATCATCTTTGTGCAAAATCACCACAAGACCGTTATCTAGTGTGTACTTTTCCACATTCAGATTTATCTGGAAGTCCTGCTGAGCGAAAAGAGAGCCGCTCCATAGAACAGCCAAAAGGGCTACGTGCCATTTCATACCAGCCTCCTGGCGATGTGATTGCTTGTTCAATTGTCACGGGAAGGACGGGCGAGGTCAATAGACAGACCAAGCACCTCGGGTGGGCTTTTACCTAACTTCGACAACAAACTGTGAAAAGAAAACGTCGCGCACCACACCTTCATCGAGGAGTGAGTTCACAGCGCGCAAGATTTGATCTTTCAATTTGAGTTTGCCCTGAAGAGATTCCACATCTTGATAGCTTTTCTTGTGGAGAAGCCCCAGCACTGTGTCCCGCGCTAGTGGCCGCTTTCGCATGATCTCATCAAAGGAGGCCTCACTTGAGAGTTCGAAATTCACCTCAAGACTCAGCACGTAACCGGGGCTTTCTAGATTCAGCGTCAGCGGCTCCATAGCCAAAAGGATGGGTTCACCTACTTGAAAAAAGGATTCGTCCTGAAGCTCAGCCCAAATGCTTTCTTCCGTCGCCGGCTGGATGTTGTGCGGGCTCACTCCCAGGTAGGTGAGATACACACCGGCAGAAAGAGCTGTCAGATTTAAGACCACGAAAAGCAGCATCCAGGGGATGCTTTTTTTTACTTTGCTTGGCTGTGCTTCCTCGGTCTCTTCCACAGGCACTCCTTCGACCTCTTATCGGAGTGAGACGTTTTCTCTTGAAGAAAAGCCATTGAAACCTCGACGTAGGTCTGCGAAAATTTTGCCGGCTTGGGGCTGCCCAGGAGAGCATCAGTTTGATACACCTAGGACCTGCGAGACGGGTTGTTTTATTTTGAATTTTTCCGATAAAATAAGAGAGCTTACTGTGGAGGAAGACTATGTTTTTACGAGCTTTGGGAATTGCGCTGCTGTGCGTGACCAGCGTTAGCGTTGGGGCCCAGTCGGAATCTGAACAAGTCCCCAGTGAAGAGGACAACTTTGAAACACGCGACCTATCCGAATACGGTCAGGGAAGAGTCCCCTCTGGAATTATTCAACTTCAGGCACAGTCTTCCTACTACCCGCCCTATGTGTTCATCGTCGACAAGCAGGAGCGCGTCATGTCCATCTGGAGCGGTGAGAACGGTGCCTTAGAGCGCATTGCCGCCTACCCGACGGACATTGGGAAAAACCAGGGTAACAAGATGTTCCTCGGGGATAAGAAAACTCCCGAGGGGGTTTACTTTATGCTCGAAAAGTACGAACGCTCAGCACTGGACTTCAGCACCTACGGCTCACGTGCCTTTACCACCAACTACCCTAACTTCTTTGACCGCATGGCTAAAAAAACCGGCTCAGGAATTTGGCTGCACGCCGTGCCCGACAGCGTGCCTCTGACGAGAGGCTCCAGAGGATGTGTGGTGGTGCGCGATGACGTCATCAAAACCCTCCACCCCTACTTTAAACCAGGCCTTACACCCATCGTGATACAGAACTCGGTGAAGTTTCGAACCCCTCAGGAGCATGCAGCGCTCTCCCAGGAACTTGAGGGAGTGTTGGCCGAGTGGCAGAAGTCTTGGCAGACCAAGGATCTTGACACCTACATAGCATTTTACCACCCGGATTTTCGTAGCGGGCGGATGAACAAAACCAGATGGCAGCGGCATAAGGAAAATCTTAACGAACAGTATGAAAACATCTCCGTAACGCTTTCCAAGCCGGTGATCTACGAGCATCAGAATCAGTTCGTAGCGCGCTTTTTTCAGCACTACCAGTCCGACCAGCACGAAGACTTTGGTGAAAAGATCCTCTATATGGTGCGCGAAGACGGCGAGCTCAAGATCGTGGGTGAGGATTGGTCTTACAAGCCCCGGCTTTTGGCTTTAGAGGAAATTCAGCGCCATGCCATCGCGGCGGTGGACTGCAGCAAGGACAAAGACAGCTGCTCTCCCAACAAAGAGCCCGCGCTTTGATCTGGACCTCTACTCTGAGGTCTGCGGCTTGTCCGTGTCTTTAAAATCCTGAAGGTTAATTTTGATAGCCAGCTCCGATAGGTCTGGCAAAGACTCAAGGTGCTGTTTCAAATCGACGTCCGAAAGGGCCATTCTGCGAGTGTTGAACTCCTTAAGGCGCACATCGTAACTCAACTGGTCCATTTGCTTCTTGAGATAAGACACTGACAGATCCTCCGAGTTAATTCCAGTAACGAGGGCCAGCCTCATTGTCCGAGTCTTCATTGTTTACCACAAGGCGCAGGTTTCGTCTACGCTGCTCCTTGCGCTCCCTGCCTCC
>CAYRIE010000065.1:0-8319 GCA_964424215.1 uncultured Pseudobdellovibrionaceae bacterium | reverse complement strand
CCAAACAGGGCAAGCCGCACCTGAATTCTCACTTCCAGCTCATGACGGCAAAACCTACAGTTTGTCGGACTTTAAGGGCAAGCACGTTGTGCTAGAGTGGTACAACCAGGACTGTCCCTATGTGAAAAAGCACTACAACGCCGGCAACATGCAAAAGCTCCAGAAGGATTTCACGGATCAGGGCGTGATTTGGCTCGCGGTAGTTTCCTCACCCGAAGGCCAACAAGGATTTTTGACTCCAGATGAGGCTAAAGAGGTTCTAAAAAAGCAAAAATCCAGCCCAACAGCCCTTTTGCTCGACAATAACAGCGAAGTCGCCAGAGCCTATGGCGCTCAGACTACACCCCACATGTTTGTCATCAATGCTGAAGGTCAGCTTGTGTATCAGGGAGGCATTGACGATAAGCCCTCCACGCGGCCGAGCACTCTTGAGGGAGCAACGCCTCTTTTGGCCAACGCTGTTCAGGCCAGCCTCAAAGGTGAAGAGGTTAACCCCAGCAACACCAAGCCCTACGGCTGCGCCATTAAGTACAAAAAATAGGTGCACTAAATACACCAGCGATTGGTGTGAAAATAAAAAAGAGACAGCCTGCTTTTGGCTGTCTCTTTTTTTATTTGAGCTCAGAAATTTTGATTATTAGATATGGCAGTCGTAATAGATCTGAACTCTGGTTCCTGGAGGAAGCTCAGGCACAAACCGAACCCGCTGCTGCGCAGCTTCGATGATCACCTGCACATGGGGCACTGGCTCCTCAAACTCAACTAAGACGTAATCGTTGATCGGCCTACAGGCTAGAGCCATGGTTGAAACCTGCTCTTTCACTGTGGAGCCAATTTGCCCAAGCTGAGCCGTGTAGCTAGAGGCGCACACAGAGCCCTTATGACCCTTAGTTAGATCAGAGAGCCTGCGGTAGTGGGTTCCAATCTCACCTGCAGCACTGGGCGTTCCACCGATCATGATCTGTCGCTTCTGAAGGTTCTGACAGGAAGTGCCGTCCACAACGATGGAGTGCACGCCCAGGGTTTTACCCGTCGTGGCGCCATGGGCTGGATAGCTGCGCTTGAGGGTGTCGATCACGCTTTCTGGCAGATCCTTTTCGTCTAAGCAGTCGAGCTGACTGTTGGGATCGCATCCTGGTGAGATTATCCCTTTGCTACGCACATCTTCGTCGGACACAACAACGATGGCTAAGTGGACTCCGGGCCTAAAAAATCCAGCTTCATTCCGCTCGAGAGCTAAATTCATAGCATAGGTGCCGCGCTCATCTCCTGAAGCACAGTACTCCTGCCAAAGTTTACTGGTCTCACAGTACTTGGTTCCTTCACGGATTTTTCCTAACGCTTTTTTAAAGGCCTGCTCATTGGCAGAGTCCGAACCGCTATGGTTCTTCTGCAAAAAGGGCGCGCGCGCTCCGTTAATATAGAAGGGCAAAAACTTCCCATCCTGATAATAGCCACCCATTGCTATGGTCCCACCTTCGGGCTTGTTGGGTGCGCTAGAGTAGGGTGGTTGGTTGTAGTCCCTGGCGAGCGCAGAGGCTGAGGCAGAAACATCAGTCGTTGTCATAGCTATGCGGTAATCAAGACCCTTTATTTTATCAAAAAAGCCGTGGAAGCTTTGCTCTAGGTCCTCATGTTCAGGCGTCATCGAGCCTGAGTTATCAATGACAAACAGAATGTCCACTTGAGGTTTGGGGACTTCTAAGTAGTTTGAGAACTCTTCGATACAGTTCCCGTCGTCCTGACACACCACTTGGCAGGTGTACCCACTGTTCTGACAGTTGGCGATCTTGCCAAACTGAATATCCGAGCAGGCACCGAAGCCGGCGAGGAACATAAATGCGAGAGTGGTCTTCCAAAGGGTCGACATGGCATACTCCTGTAGTTACCTTCTGATACACCAAGAAGCATGCCACGGGCCCCAGTAGGGCTAAGACCCCATAATCACTCAGCTAATCTTTATTTTCGCCTCAGATCCAGACTGACTACTCCCTGGTCACATATTTCTTCTAATTTGGGGAAAGCCAAGTAGTTTCACTAGCTTACAAAGGCGCAAAAAGGGGCCTCTTGCAAATCCCGTCACCCCCCTGGGGCTCCTGATTGCAGCTGCGCCCCCCTGCTCCGTCTCCACGGAGGGGTGCTCCGTCCCCCATGGGGGCTCATAAGGCTCCGGCCATTAGCCCCTTGATTTCAGCTCCGTCCCCAGAAACAATAGCAAATATGAAAAAAACATCTGTGCTCCTGATCATCTTAAGTGTCGTTATTTTCGTAATCGCCATCTGGCCCCTTCGCAGCATGTGGAAGGCGCCCGAGGAGAGGGCGCGGGACATCGTCGCTCAGGACATTGAGAAAATCGTGGCCTCAGGCCAGGTGGGTGAGCTTTGGGGCTCATTAAAGGACATTCAGCTGCAGTTCTCTGACAGCTCGCTTTTTCACTACCTGAACAGGGAGCACATCCCCGTAAGTCTTAAGGAAGAAGGAAAGTACGAGCTGCACATTCAGGTGATACGCTGGATTGAAGGGCACAAGCACGGGCTGGTCATGGATTTTGAATTTTTCGATGTCGCCAGCCAAAACAAGGTCTCAGAGTTCGGGCGCACCTATCATCTCGGCTATATCTGGTAGAGCCTTAAAAACTCAAACGCTCTGTTCGGTGCCGTTTTTGCTCAAGGGAGCGGAACCCCTGATCAATGAACTTATCCATCTCCGCAAGGTTTGAGACAGGGAAAGAAGGCGTAAGGCCACTTAGTTCAAGAAACCTTCCATCCTTAAGCCGTAAGACACCCGTCGGTAACGCAATCATTAGACCACTGTTGGGAAGCCGCAGATGAATGGGCGTGTGAAAATGGAAGATGCCCGCTGTGTTCTGCCCCATCACCAAAACCCTTGGATGATTTTCAAGCAGCAAGGCCAGCACCTCGCAGCTGCTAGCGCAGTAAGGAGAGGTCAACACCAGAACGTCTTGCCGGAAGGTGAGGCGCGGCACCTCAATCTTTTGATAGGCGGGACGATCAATCGAATAGGTCACAGCCTTTTCGGCAGCCCCCCAGCTTTTAAAATCTTCTAGAGGAGAGGCTGCGCCTGAGAGTCCCATCTGATAGCTGCGGCCCACTTTGGCCTCGGGAGTGACGACGTGATAGGAGTCGCCCAAATCTGGCAAAGGAACCTCAGAGCTGATCATTTTGGCAAGCGCTAGAGCTGAGATAAGGGCGCCGCCAGGGTTGATTCTTAAATCGATCACCAGGTCATCTGCACGGGCCGACCTTCTGGAAAGCTCCGCTACGAACTCCTGCCATTCAGGATTCTCCTCTATGAACGGAAACTCATAGATCGCAAGCCACAAAACTTTTTTGCCCCCATGAACTCTCTCGTCCATGCGCCAGAACTTATTTCTCTTAAGATAACGCTGAACCACCCTGTGACTGAGGGACTCAGGATCTTTTAAGATCAGGGGGCGCACCAGACCTAGGTGGCCATCTTTGTGCTCGGTGAAGATCGCAAGGGAATCAAGGGTCCTTTCAAGATCACTTGCACTGCCCTCTCCATTCACACCTTCTATTTCGCGAACAACCTTCCTGCGAAAGTCAGCTCGCAAAAACTCCCAGCCGCCGTACACTTTTTGAAGTGCGTAGAGCAGAAAGTCCATGTCTTCGCGGACCTGCTCAGCGCTTAAGTGATCGGCCGCTTCGTAGGCCGACGTGGAATTATGATGAACATTGAGCGCGTTTAAGAAATCGTCTTGGTTGAGGCGAACGGGTGCGGATTGGCAGCCAGCTAACACCACCACAATCCCCGCAAAAATAACTGCAGACACAAGCCCCTTCACAACGCAACGTATAAGACGGCGGGCTCTGCACCGTCAATTTTCGTAGACCTAACTGTAGGATTTATCTGATCCTAAAGGTGCCTGTTTAAAGATTAAACACCTAGCACGTTTGGCACCTATGCAGAGCTCCCTCGTCTCAGGACCTTTTGAAGCTATTTTTACAGCACGAATGCGCCGACAAGGCCTTATGAAGCTGCGCTACCTCCTTTGGGGATTGGTTCTTTTTTCACTCTCATCTTGTCAGCTGACCCCTCCAAGGGAGCCTGCTGCCATTTCGGTTCAGCCCACCGAGCCTGCGCCTTTTTTCGTTTGCTCCTTTAACATCCAGTTTCTGGGCAACTCACGAACCCGCCAGAACCAGGCACTGGCCCAAATCCTGGCAGAACAGGGCTGTGACATCGTTGCCGTGCAGGAGCTGCTCGCCCCACCTGATCTAACTTTGCTGCCGGGCTCGGAGCACTTTCGGAGTAAGACCCCTGTCACCTTCCCAGGCGGAAAGCCGCTTAAACCCAAAGACAACGTCACTGACTTTTTTCAAGCCATGCACCAAGTGGGCTTTGATGGTTTTATTTTGTCCGAAGAGGACACGGGAAAATCAACCAGGAACCGCACCAACTCTTCTGCTTCAGAGTGGTGGGTGACCTTCTTTCAAAGCTCCAAGGTGGTGCCGGCGCCTGAGCTGCCCCAAGGGTTTTTATCTGCCAAGGTGGCGGCCAATCCCCACTGGGACAGAGTCCCTTATGCCTTTGGCTTTCGGTCGGTTGAGGGGGCCTTTGATTTTGTTCTTATATCTGTTCACCTAAGGCCAGATACAGGGCCTGCCAACCGTAAGCGCAGGGCCGAGGAGCTTCACGCCACCGCACAGTGGATCCGTGCTCAACAAGAGAGCCACCCCGAAAAGGATTATGTGATTTTAGGTGATATGAACATCTACAACGAAGCTGAGCTTAGCGCCGCTACCCCTGAGGGTTTCATTTCACTGAACACGGCAGCTCAGTTTGCCACTAACACCAATGTTCGAAACCCCTTCCCCTACGACCATGTGATGGTGGCACCACTTCAGACCCCGGAAATCCCAACCGAGAACAACTTTGTGGTTCTGAACCTACTAGAGCTAGCCAAAAAGTACTGGCAGCTCACAGAGCCCTATCCCGGCTACCCTAGCGATTATCAACACGACAAATTCAGAGCCTATTTTTCTGACCACCACCCGGTTGGATTTTTCGTTTATCCCACAAACGTCGACTCCGACTGAGCGCCGCGCTTTGCTTCAGCGCCCCCCATTTGGCATAACGGTTGCAATCTGGATGGAGGCGCCTCATGAGAGAGCCTCAGATAAGTTGCCAAAAGAGGGCTAAAGCCCTTTAGGGGCCTCACTTAGCCTTTGGCTTTAGCCCCATTGGGGCACCAGGCCAGCCTATTATTGCCAAGCGGAGATTCATGATCTCAAGATTTTTTGTTTTTATTTTAGCCTTCTCTGCGCTAAGCACTGCCAACAGTGGCCCCTTGATTTGCTCCTCTGTTTTGACAGAGGAAACCTTCTCAAGTGTGCGCGCACATGAAGGCCTCCCGGTTGAGGAGCTTCGAGTCTCTTCAGAACAACGCTTTGCCATGGTGGAACTTTCAAGCATTAGGGCCCAGGCAGCTTTTGAGCTGGGAGAAGGGGCCGAAGGCAGGGTTTACCGAATCCTTCCGGAGGGTGGGCAGCCTCCCTACTTACTCAAAAGCTTCCACCCAGGAGAGGAAGAGGCCGTAGCGCAAACGTTTAAAGCCATGCGATTTTGGCATAAGATCAGTTTAACTCTGCCTGAGCCCACTGACCTTCGCATGGCGCGTCCAGAGCCAGGCCCTTTCCCCCACTCGCTTGTGTTTGAGGATGTTCGGGGAGAAACGGTAAGTAACATTTTAAGATCTAATAATTACAGCCAGGCGCTCAAAACAAAACTTGTAGGAAAACTTATAAAGGCTCTTGCAGCCTTCTCTGATGCGGTCCTGGCTGAGCACCCTGGCGTGAAACTCATAGATTGTTGTTTATCTGAAGAAGACTTTAAGGACACCTTTGGCCCCTATATCGACGACATTCCAACTCTCTACGGTCTGCAAATAAAGCGAAGTCCCCGGCTGTACATCTATTTTAGCCCGTTCAATATTATCTATGATAGAGATAACGACGTTTTCGTGATGATCGATCCAGTCTAGCAGTCGACCTTGGGAGGGGTGTGGTGAGTGTACTTTTTCGTATAGTAAGTGTGGCAGTTTTAAGTTTGAGCACTCTGGCCGCTATCGGCGCACAAGAGGAAAGATTAGCAGACTGCTCGGTCGGTGGAGCTTCGGGGGCGAGCTGGTACGGAAATGTAGTCATGGGGCAAAACCTAAAAATTAATAAAGCCACCCACGCCGTTGAGGTCGTAAGAGACTTTGAAGACTACGGAAGTGATTATCTAGTTGTGAATGTGGATCTGCGCTGGATCACTCCACGCTATGTTCCAAAAGACATTATCCTTACAACCCACCATACGGCCGCCTACGCTCGTGACGCCATCACCTATTCAGACCGACTGAGCGGCGTCATCATCTATTGCAGTTTGTAGGCTTCAGGCACTTTCTTTAAGTGGGGCCATCTCGGCCCCACACACCCCAACTAAAAGCTTTTCACCGAAGCACCGCTACCGCACAGCCGGTAGGCGCTTGGCGGGCGGATTGGTCCCAATGGGCGTACCTGGATTTATGGGCACCGGCTGAGCCGGAGGGTTGGCAATGGGCGGCTGACCTGGATTTATGGGCACCGGGGTAAACCCTGGTGGCGGGTTGGTCCCAATGGGCGTACCTGGATCTATCGGTAACGGCCGAGCGGGTGGATTGGTTCCAACGGGCGGCGGCCCTGGGTTTATGGGAACCGGGGTAAACCCTGGCGGCGGGTTGGTCCCAATAGGCGTACCTGGATCAATAGGTAACGGCTGACCTGGATCTATCGGTACCGGGGTAGTGCCTGGTGGCGGGTTGGTCCCAATGGGTGTACCTGGATCAATGGGAGCCGGATTGGTGTCAGGTGGTGGGTTGGTTTCACCGGGCGGCTGGCCCTTAGAGCGAAGGAACAGCTCAGCTGTCGCCTGGTCCACGGCCTCAGCCTCCCTTTGGGCCTGATCAATTAAGTACATCTCTAGGTGCAAAGTTGAGTCATCAAAGGTGCAGGTCAGCTCCGCGCTGGCTCCACAGTCCAGCACAGCTACATAACGGCCCTTTGGGCCATTGAGCTCCTTTGCTGGTACCATCAAAGTCTGATGGCCGATGAGTTGGTCGCGAATCGAAGCAAAAACCACAAGCTTCATATCTGCCCCAACGACGACGTTGCTACTGTCTACCGGAATCAGAACCCGTGGGTAATGGTCAGCTGCCGTAGAGTCTGCAAGCTTAATTTGAGCCTTATCGATAACAGGAGTGGGCGTGATAGAAGAGCGGGTTTCCGTAGGTTGTACGTAGGCTCCGATAGGGGCACAGTTTTGAAACAGAAAAAGTGTGCTGAATCCGCCAAGCACTATCAAAGGTATGATTCGCTTCCATGATCTGGACACTCTTTTCCCCCTCGTAACTTGTTAACTCCTTGGCGCTAGCGCCGATCCCCTCTTTAATAGGGCTGCAAAGAGCGGACCTGTAGGAAGGCTCCATCCGCCGCCTGATCGTAATTCACTGTCTATAACTTTAAGGGCTGGTTAATTTTTGATCAGAAGTCTCAGAATGAAACGCACTTTGAAGTGAGAAGGAGGAGCACTTCAAACACTTGGCTAAAACGGATGCCGCACAGGAATTTTGGGCAAAAAAAATGCCCGGTTATTCACCGGGCATAAACTGGCATCGTGCTACTCTCCCACAGGGTTGCCCCTGCACTACCATCGCCGCTGGCGGGCTTAACTTCTGAGTTCGGGATGGGATCAGGTGTATCCCCGCCGCTATCGACACCAAAAACTGTATTCAATTTAACAACAGCTTCTCTCTACACGAAGTATCGGTCCGCTGTCATCTTTGAAATCTGAATAGAATCTAATTCATGAATTTAAGTGATTTCTAGCTAAGGATTTTAGCTCATCAAAAAAGCCTCACGCTTATTAGTACAGGTCAGCTCAACGTATTTCTACGCTCACACCTCCTGCCTATCAACCTCCTAGTCTCGAAGGAAGCTTAAGGGGGCCGAAGCCCCAGGGAGAACTTGTCTTAGAGTCGGCTTCCCGCTTAGATGCTTTCAGCGGTTATCCATTCCGAACATAGCTACCCTGCAATGCCGCGGGCGCGACAACAGGAACACCAGAGGTTCGTCCATCCCGGTCCTCTCGTACTAAGGACAGGTCTGCTCAAATTTCATGCGCCCACAGAAGATAAGGACCAAACTGTCTCACGACGTTCTGAACCCAGCTCGCGTACCACTTTAATTGGCGAACAGCCAAACCCTTGGGACCTTCTCCAGCCCCAGGATGTGATGAGCCGACATCGAGGTGCCA
>CAYRIE010000064.1:0-8321 GCA_964424215.1 uncultured Pseudobdellovibrionaceae bacterium | reverse complement strand
AATGAATCCAGAACTCAGAATTGAAGGCATTGTTCTGACCATGTTCGATACCCGCAACAATCTGAGCCATCAGGTGGTCAATGAGATCCAGACGCACTTTGGAGATAAGGTGTTCAAGAGCGTTATCCCGCGGAACGTTCGTCTGAGCGAGGCGCCCAGCCATGGCCTTTCGATTATAAATTACGATGCAAAATCCATTGGAGCTCAAAAGTACATGGAGCTAGCTCAGGAACTCGACGAAAAAGTTTATCCGGCACAGACCACACCTTCTGTGAGCAAGCGACCGCCGGCTCAGGAAGAAGGGATGCTCAATGCCTGAACTCAAGCGTGAACCTCAAAAAAAATCATCAAATGTTAGGCTCGGCAGAGGGTTGGGAAGCCTCCTATCGCCGCAGGCCTTTGAAACGAATGAGCCCGTAGAGCCCGTCCCCACAACGAAGCTCAGTCAGGCTTCCCAAACTTCTCCTTCTACCGAAGCGGCCGCTCCCGGACCCGGGCCAGCACTCAAAGCCGCGTCCGCTGAGGTGAAAGAAGAAAATCGCGTCTGGAAGATCGATATCGGGAAAATACTCCCGCATAAAGATCAGCCACGCAAAGATTTCGCTCCGGAGCCCCTAAGAGAGCTGGCGGAGTCCATCAAGCGCCAAGGCATCATTCAGCCCATCACCGTGCGCAGACTCTCAAAAGACGGTTATGAAATTGTGGCCGGGGAGCGAAGGTGGCGTGCGGCGCAGATGGCGGGTCTTCATGAAGTCCCGGTTCTGATCAAAGACTACGACAAGCAGAATTCTCTGGAAGTAGCCCTGATCGAAAATATTCAGCGCCAGGACCTCAACCCTGTGGAAGAGGCCGAGGCCTATCAGCACCTGATGGACTCTTATCAGTTCACTCAGCAGCAGGTGGCCGAAAAAGTGGGCAAAGAGCGGGCCACGGTGGCTAACTTTTTGCGCTTGCTGAGCCTTGATCCCGAAGTCCGCACCTTTCTAAAAGAGGGGCGAATCTCCATGGGCCATGCCAAAGCCCTTCTTGCCGTTTCCGATCCCAAACAGCAAAGACAGCTGGCCAAAAAGATCATTAACCTTAGGCTGAGCGTGCGAGCCGCAGAAAAGCTGGCACTTCAATCCAAGGCTTCAGCTGCAAATTCTGATCATGATAGATTGGGAATGGATATCCCTGAGCGCCTCGCCCAACGATCCGCACAGGAGCTTCAACGCGTGATGGGCCGCAAGGTGCAAATCGATTATAAGATGGGTAAGGGAAAAGTGCAGATTCACTTCTACTCCGACGATGAACTTTCAGAACTCATTGAGAAGATTAAGGAATCATGGAAAAAGCCGAGCTAAAGCCCACCGAAGACGATTCTTGGCAACGAGAAGAGGCCCAATCGGGTCAAATTACAGCCCTTTTAGATCGTGGAGCTCACTTTGAAGGTCGCCTCACCTTTGAGGGCACCGTTCGCATCGGCGGGCACTTCAAAGGCGAAATCTTCACCAACGACACCCTGGTGATTCACCCTGGCGCTCGAATCGAGGCGCAGATTGAAGCTGACATTGTCATCCTCAGCGGAGTAGTTGCGGGTAATATTTTCGCGCGCCGCCGGATCATCATGCATCCTCCCGCGATTTTTCGCGGCACAGTGACCTCACCCAGCCTTCGCATCGACGAGGGTGTGGTGTTTGAGGGCGCCTCCTATATGCCAAAAACTTGAAAAACCTTTCGGCTTGACCGTTTGCGCCTCCAAGGGTAAGTCAAGCCTGCCTCACACAACTAAGGGTCAATTTAATGGATGCCGTATTAACCTCGCTTGGGATTAATAATACCCTTTTTATACATTTTGGGATCTTTCTGATCGCCTATCTGGCCTTGTCTCATCTGATTTTTAAGCCCTATCTAAAGGCGCTTGAAGAGCGGGAAAAGCGCACAGTTGGCAGCGCAGATCTCACCAGCAGAATTCTGGAAGAGACAGAAAGTCTCAAAGCCGAATATCAAGCTAAGGCTCGGCAGATCAATTCAGAGATCAAAGAGGTCATGGAAGCCGCAAAAAAAGAGGCCACCGACCTTTATCAGACCGAAGTGCAACTGGCGCAGAGGATCTACCTTGAAAATCTCGATGAGCTCAAGGCCAGGGTCGAAACAGCTCGCAACCAATCCTTCGCGCGCGTAGATCAGGAGGTCGACTCCGTTAGCCGTGCGATCTCTGACCGCCTCGTAGGAAGGAATGTTCATGCTTAAAAAGATTTTTAGCATCGGGACACTGACGATGGCTGCTATCGCCGTCCACGCAGCACCCGCTGGTGGTGCTGAATCTGATGTGCCGACAGTAGTTTGGTGGCAGTTAGCCAACTTTATCGTCTTTTTGATCCTGCTTTACTTTTTGCTCCGAAAACGAATTCCTGCCTTTTTTGCCTCTAAAAAAGACGCCTTCTTAGATCACGAGCGAAAGGCAAGGCTTCTAAAAGAAGAAGCGCTCAAGGCAAAACAGCTGGTGGAAGCTGATTTAAAAAATCTGGTTGAGGGCCGTGAAGATGGCCTTGAAAGAGCGCGCCAAGAGGCAGCCCTCTATGCTGAACGCATGAAAAAAGAGGCCCAGGCGGTCACAGTTCGCTTGAACGAAGAGCTCGTGCGAACTGAAAAAATCGAAATGGAAAAGGTGAGCTATTCCGTACGCTCTCAACTGATTGAGCGCTCCGTTGAAAAGGCCAGAGAGACCATCAAAAAAGACATCTTAGAAGATGACGACAGACGGCTTCAGAGTGAGTTCGTCGAAAAAATCCAGGTGGTGAGTTCATGAGAGTAGGAACTGTAGCCAGTCGTTATGCTAAGGCTCTGTTTAGCCTGGCCGAGGAAAAGAAAATAGCACCACAGGTGTTTGAAGAGATCCGCTCCCTCAACCAAGCTTTGTTCTCAGATAGCAAAGTGGCAGCAGCCCTAACGGCTGAGACGGGAACGGGCGAGAGTCGAGTTCAGGCGCTCACTAAGTCCCTTGAGGGACAGCCGATCTCCGATGAGGTCCGCAATCTCATTTTGCTTATGGCGGAGCGGGGAAGGCTTGCTGTGTTTGCAGAGGTGGTTGCTGCCTTTGAATCCCAGCTCGACGCAAGTATGGGCGTCGCCCGCGGAGAAGTGCGCTCAGCCACACCGCTGAGCCCCCAAGACCGCGAACATTTAGAAAAAATGGTCCATCAGGCCCTAGGAAAAAAAGTGATTCTTACTTATCGACAAGATCCCAGCGTGATTGGTGGCCTTGTTGCGCAGGTGGGAAGTTATACCTTCGATGACAGTGTTGAGTCTCACCTGCGCAGACTTAACGACGAACTTAAGAGGAGAGTGCACTAACCATGCAAACACAAATCAGAGCCGACGAGATAAGTTCCATTCTTAAAGAACAGATTAAAAACTACGGCAAGAGTG
Source organism: uncultured Pseudobdellovibrionaceae bacterium (assembly GCA_964424215.1). Lineage (GTDB taxonomy): Bacteria > Bdellovibrionota > Bdellovibrionia > Bdellovibrionales > JAGQZY01 > CAYRIE01. Next base: position 4,910 of record CAYRIE010000064.1, on the reverse strand, counting down.
TTGAGATCAGTGAAACGGGCACCGTACTCTCAGTGGGTGACGGGGTGGCCAGAGTTCATGGTCTTGAAACCGTTATGGCTGGAGAGCTTGTTGAGTTCCCGGGTGAAAACTACGGCATGGTGCTTAACCTTGAAGTAGACTCCGTGGGGATCGTGCTCTTCGGTGATGACAAAGAGATCAAGGAAGGTGACACGGTTAAGCGCACCAAATCGATCGTTCAAGTGCCCACCGGCGAAGCTGTCCTTGGCCGCGTGGTCGATGTGTTGGGACGACCGATTGATGGCCGCGGACCCATTGAAGCTAAAGAGCACCGGGTGGTGGATGTAAAAGCACCGGGTATTGTGCTCCGCCAGCCTGTACACGAGCCTCTGCAAACCGGAATTAAAGCCATCGACGCGATGGTTCCGATCGGACGCGGTCAGCGTGAATTGATCATTGGTGACCGGCAAACAGGTAAGACGGCCATCGCCATCGATACGATCATCAACCAAAAGGGTAAGGACGTTTATTGTTTCTACGTTGCTATCGGACAGAAGCAGTCCACGGTAGCTCAGGTAGTTGAAAGGCTTCGAGATGCCGGTGCACTTGAGTACACCACGATCATTTCAGCAACTGCCAGCTCGCCAGCACCCTTCCAGTTCTTGGCTCCCTTTGCAGGCTGTGCCATGGCTGAGTACTTTAGAGACAACGGCAAGCACGCCCTGATCATCTTTGATGACTTGACCAAGCAGGCCCAGGCCTACCGTCAGTTGTCCCTGCTGCTCAGACGCCCTCCAGGCCGCGAAGCTTTCCCAGGAGACGTTTTCTATTTGCACTCTCGCCTCCTTGAGCGTGCAGCTAAGCTCAGTGATGAAGCGGGTGGCGGCTCTCTGACGGCCCTTCCCATCATTGAAACCCAAGCCGGTGATATTTCTGCCTACATTCCGACGAACGTGATCTCCATCACGGATGGCCAAATCTTTCTGGAAGCTGACCTTTTCTACAAGGGTGTAAGACCCGCAATCAGTGTCGGTAAGTCCGTATCCAGGGTGGGTGGTGCCGCGCAAATTAAAGCAATGAAGCAAGTTGCTGGAACCCTTAAGCTGGATCTGGCTCAGTACCGAAACCTTGAGGCTTTCGCTGCTTTTGCTTCGGATCTGGACAAGGCCTCTAGAGACCAGTTGGCCCGAGGTGAGCGTCTGGTGGCACTGCTGAAGCAGGATCAGTACTCTCCCTTTGAAGTAACGGACCAAATTATCTCCATCTTTGCTGTCTCTAACGGGTTCGCCGATGGGATTGAGCCCTCAGAGGTTGGCCAGTTTGAGAAGGAACTTTTGGAATTTTTAAAGACAAAGTACGCGCACATTGTCCGCGACATTGCCGAGAAAAAGCAGATTCAAGACGATACCAAGACGGCTCTATTGGCAGCACTCAAAGAGTTTGCGGCCACTTTTACGGCTAGGTAGGAACGAATGCCAAGTTTGAAGGATATTCGTAGTCGAATCGATTCGACTAAGAACACTCAGAAAATCACGAGCGCCATGAAGCTGGTGTCCGCGGCTAAGCTCCGTCGGGCCCAGCAGAACATCTTGGCGCTAAGGCCCTATGCACAGGCTGTGATGACGCTTATTGCAGATATTGCGGCCACTCAGAAGGTCAGTCATCCGCTACTGGAGATCAAAGAGAACCCGAAAAATATTCTCTACGTGGTCGTCACCAGTGACCGTGGCCTCTGCGGTGCCTTCAATACCAACGTGAATAAGTTCGCTGAAGAGCTATTGAAAACTCAGAAGGAACGGCTCGACACCATCGACTTTATCTTCATCGGCCGTAAGGTTCGCGATTTCTTTAAAAAGCGCGGCGTAGAGCCGGTTAAGTACATCGGAAACCTAGCCAATGACATTTCTTATGATCTGAGCGCCTCAATTGCAGCGGAACTTAAAGAAGCCTTCATGAAGGGCCAGTACGACGAGATCCATCTTGTGTACAACCAGTTTAAGTCTGCGATTTCTCAAAAGGTGACCAGTGAGCGCCTCTTACCGGTGGAGATGTCTGAGTTCAGCAGCTTTCAAGAAAATAACGAAGAGGCTGCCAGATTCCCTGTGGATCTACTTTTTGATCCGCCGCCTGAGCAAATCATTGACGAGCTTTTGGAGCGCCACTTCAGTGTGCAAGTGTACCGGTGCCTTTCAGAGAGTGTGGCGGCAGAGCATGGCGCCCGCATGACGGCCATGGAAGCAGCTACGAAGAACTCTGGCGAACTCATAAATAAACTGACGCTGACCTACAACAAGTTGAGGCAGGCGGCGATCACAAAAGAAATTATCGAAATTACCAGCGGAGCTGAGGCTCTCTGACCTGAGGAGTGAGGATGAAAAACGGTAAGATCAAACAAGTTATGGGTCCTGTGGTGGATGTAGAGTTTGAAGGCGAATTGCCGCCGATTTTGTCTGCACTCACTGTGACCAACCCCGCCATCAACGACCAGCCCGACAACTTGGTTCTTGAGGTAGCTCAGCACCGCGGAGATGGCATGGTTCGCACCATCGCCATGGACAGCACAGACGGCCTGGTGCGGGACATGAAAGTGATCGCTACGGGCGATATGATTACAACTCCTGTGGGTAAGGGTGTTCTTGGACGCATCATCAACGTTATTGGAGAGCCGGTGGACGAAGGCGGCCCAGTTAAAGCCGACACTCGCTGGCCCATTCACCGTGCAGCACCAACTTTTGAAGACCAAGCCGTAAGAGCTGAGATGCTGGTAACCGGAATTAAAGTTGTGGATCTTTTGGCTCCCTACGCCAAGGGCGGTAAAATCGGTCTCTTCGGTGGAGCTGGTGTGGGTAAGACCGTTCTGATTCAGGAGTTGATTCGCAACATCGCCACCGAGCACGGTGGGTACTCCGTGTTTGCTGGAGTGGGTGAGCGAACTCGTGAGGGAACAGATCTTTGGATTGAAATGAAAGAGTCGGGCGTTATTGATAAGACGGCTCTTGTGTTCGGTCAGATGAACGAACCTCCTGGAGCCCGTGCGCGCGTGGCTCTGACAGGTCTTACCATTGCAGAGTACTTCCGTGATCAGGAAGGCCAAGACGTTCTCTTGTTTGTCGACAACATCTTCCGATTCACCCAAGCGGGTGCGGAAGTGTCGGCCCTGCTAGGACGGATTCCCTCCGCTGTGGGTTATCAGCCTACGCTGGGAACCGACATGGGAGCTCTTCAGGAGCGTATTACTTCTACGAAAAAAGGCTCGGTTACTTCGGTTCAAGCCGTGTACGTTCCTGCGGACGATTATACGGATCCTGCACCTGCCACCACCTTTACTCACCTTGATGCCACTACCAACTTGGATCGAGAAATTGCGGCTCTGGCGATCTTTCCTGCAGTTCACCCCCTTGAGTCCACTTCGCGTATTTTGACACCTGAAGTGGTCGGCGAAGAGCACTACCGCACAGCGCGGGACGTTCAAGCTCTGCTGCAAAGATACAAAGAGCTACAGGACATCATTGCCATCCTCGGGATGGACGAGCTCAGTGAGGAAGATAAACTTGTGGTTTCTCGCGCTCGAAAAGTTCAGCGTTTCCTCAGCCAGCCCTTCTTTGTGGCCGAGCAATTCACTGGCATGAAGGGCAAGTACGTTGATCCCAAGGAGACCGTGCGCGGTTTCCGCGAGATCCTGGATGGTAAGCACGACAGCTTGCCCGAACAGGCGTTCTACATGGTGGGAACCATTGAAGATGCTGTGGAGAAAGCAAAAGGGTTATAGACAATGTACAAGCTTAAGATTGTAACTCCCACCCAGCAGGTGGTCTCAGGCGAGGATGTTGAAGAGGTTTTTGTACCCGCCCATCGGGGTGAGCTCAACATTTTGCCAGGTCACGCTCCCATGGTGACCACTCTTCAACCAGGGCTTCTGAAGTACCGGCTGGCTGGCTCCAGTGAGCTGGTCTCAACGGTGATTACGTGGGGCTACTGTGAAGTTCATCCGGATGGAGTTACCATCTTAGCTGAGACGGCTGAGGCGCCAGCAGAGATCAACCGCACCGATGCTCAGGCGGCGCTGCAAGCGGCTCAGGAAAAGCTTTTGGGCACGCTCAGTGAAGATGAATTTGACAAGTATGAGCGCCAGGTTCAACGCGCCCGTGTGCGAGTGGAAGCTGCCACCAAGTGAGCACTATCTCGCCCGCCGCGAATCAAAGCCTTCACTACACGGTGAAGGCTTTTTTGTTTTCTGCGCCTCTTACGGTGGAACGGTCCTGGCAAGATGGGCGTCTCACCAGCTGGGCTCTCTCAGCTGAGTTTAAATTCCCACCAGGTTTAGGCAAAAAGCGCCGCTACCAGCTTGCAGCTGAGTACTCTTTAGAAGATGTCCAGTTTGAGCAGACTTGGGGCGACAAAGTTCAAGACGAATCCGTCCCTCTGAAAGATCAGCTGGATCTGGCGCGCTACTTCTGGGAGCCTGGCTATGCTGGCCAAGTGGCTGAGGGAGAGCATCAGGTTTTGTGGATCCGGCCTGAAGTGACGGCTCAAGTTCATGAGCACAGCGCAGGCTTCACGCTAAAGATTCACCGCAGGGGATCCCTTCAGGCCGAGGCCGAGGGTAGCTGGGGTGGGGACGGAGTTCTAAACACTCTCAAGCTCACAGTTGCGGGCCTTTCCAAATTGGGCGTCATCACACTCCAAAAGAAGTAGCCATTAGGGCTGAGCCGCAGGATCCCTTAGCGGAGTGAACAGCAGGCGGCCCAGCAGCTGCCCCAGCTCCGGCTGATGGGAGTGAACAGCGACAACGGCGGTGTAACCCCTCGTATCTCTAAGGTCGCGAGCGGCTCCAGTATTAATGATGACAATGCGACCTCTCACATCCGGTGGGACCGGGGAAGTCCACTCGCCGGAGTTTTTTCCCGCCACATGGACGATGGCCCACCCGG
>CAYRIE010000063.1:0-8360 GCA_964424215.1 uncultured Pseudobdellovibrionaceae bacterium | reverse complement strand
AACTCGCTCACAAGCAGCCTGAAGGCTCCATGGCTAAGAACACCCTCCACTGGCTAGGCGAGGTTGAAATCGTTTTTGGATTGTGGTCGGCTATTTTCCTAATCATCTACACCTTGCTCGAGGGCTTTGTAGTGTATGATCAGGCCCATCAGGTCATTGGCGGCGCTCTATCTTACCTTGAGGCTCAGAACTTTACAGAGCCAGCCTTCGTGTTTGTGATCATGGCAATGGCCGCCACCCGTCCTGTCATCATGTTGGCTGAGAAATTCATTAAGACGGTGGCCCGAATGCTACCGCTCCAGTCAAAAATGGCTTTTTTCGTGTCGGCTCTTATCGTGGGCCCAGTGCTCGGCTCTTTTATCACTGAGCCCGCTGCCATGACAGTCACAGCCCTTCTTTTACTCACTTACTTCTATTCTCAAGAAATGTCGCCTAGGTTTAAGTACGCAACGATTGGGCTGTTATTTGTGAACATCTCCATTGGCGGCACTCTCACCCACTTTGCAGCGCCCCCAGTTCTCATGGTGGCCTTTAAGTATGGCTGGGACCTTCCCTTTATGCTCACTCACTTTGGTTACAAGTCAGGCATCGCAGTTGTGATCTCCACAAGCCTCATCGCTTTTATGTTTCGAGATGAACTAAAGGGGGACCTCAGAGTGATAGACGATGATGTCAAAGAGGCTAAGCCCACCTGGTGGATCTACACGGCCCACATTCTGTTTTTGGCGGCCGTTGTCTACACAGCTCACCACATGGTTTTCTTTTTGGGCTTGTTCTTATTTTTCTTGGGTTTTCTCAATGTCACCCAGAAGTATCAGCATGCTCCAAAAATCAAAGAGTCTCTTCTTGTGGGATTTTTCCTAGCTGGACTGGTGATCCTCGGCTCCTCACAAAAGTGGTGGCTCCAGGAAGTGCTGCTGAGCATGAGTGATCTAACCTTGTTCTTTGGCGCCACAGCTTTGACAGCCATCACAGACAATGCCGCCCTTACCTATCTGGGCTCCCTGGTGGATTTAGCCGATAGCGCCAAGTACTACCTGGTTGCTGGAGCTGTGACGGGAGGTGGACTTACTGTGATCGCCAACGCGCCCAATCCCGCAGGTTACGGGATTCTTAAAGAAACCTTTAAGGGCGGCTCTATTAGCCCGCTGCCGCTCTTGCTGAGTGCTCTCGTTCCGACACTCATCACGATTGCCTGCATGCTTCTTTTACCGAACCTCTAGTTCGGGACACGTTAATTAAAGACCACTGAGAGCTCTATCAACTGGAGCTCCAGCTAGCTTTCAGTCCTTTTTCATTACCAGGTTTTGCTAGCGCACCTTCTCGGCGGCACTTAAGTTGGTCCCCAACTAGCGAGAAGGAGTCCTTGTGGCCAGAAAAAAATCTCCTGTAAAGCGTCCGAGATTCAAAGTTCAAAGAAGGCTCCTGATAGAGCTGCCAGGCCTAGGCAAGCCTGGCGCGATGGAGAGGCGCCCCTACCCTCCAGGAGAGCATGGTCAACGGCGAAAAAAGTACTCAGAGTACGGACTGCAGCTGGAGGAAAAGCAAAAACTTTTAAATCACTACTGCCTCAGAGAAGAGCAGCTGCGCAGATTCATTCGGCAGGCCCGCAAAGGCCAGGGGACCAATTGGGCTGAAAAGCTCATTGGACTCTTAGAGCGCAGGCTCGACAACTTGATCTTTCGACTGGGCTGGGCCCCCAGCATTCCCGCGGCTAGACAGCTGGTAAGTCACGGCAAAGTTCTCGTCAACGGACGCAAGGCGGATATCCCCTCAATGGTAATTGAGCTAGGAGAGGAGATCACCTTAAAGCCCGAGGTTTGGACAAATCCAGTTTTTATGCAGGCCCGGCAGAGCCCTCGACTTGAACTGGCAGATTTTCTAAAAGTGGAAGAACGAGAAGGCGGCTTTTTTGCTCGCCTTACCGACGTTCCTAAAATCGATGCCATTCCCTTCCCTTTTGACTCTGGCCTATTCACAGAATTTTATTCACTCAAGGGAATTTAGCCCCCAGGGTGACTCTAGCGGCTGAGGTTGACACAGGATCTAGGTATTAGACAATGGGAGCGACGGAGGGAACTGCATGAGTACAACAGAAGAGAAATCCTACAGAAATCAGGAAATTTTGGATCTATTAAGCGAAATCTACCGCTATGAAATGGCTGGAATCAACCGCTACCTGCATTACTCCTTCATGGTGATGGGCTACAACCGAATCCCCATCCAAAAGTGGTTCCGCAGCAACGCTGACGAGGCCAAGATGCACGCGATCACCATTGGCGAGAAGATCACCTCACTTGGCGGACACCCTCCCCTCGTTGGCGCAAGTGTCCCAGAGTCCAATCTTCACACCGTCACCCAGCTTCTTGAAGAAAGTCTCAAATATGAGCAAGAGGCCATTGCCCTTTACAAAAGGCTTGCTACTAAGGCTAGCGCAATCGATGACATCGCTCTTGAAGAAATGGCCCGTGAGTTTGTACGGGAAGAGGTGGAGCACGCCGACGAAGTTCGCAAAATGCTTCGCAAGCCCGATGCACCCTAGACAAGTACGCCTCTTATGTTTTGAGGGCGCACGGCCTTCTCGTCTCACCGCTGAAGCAACCAAGCCTAGCTTCAGACAGCCATCATGTTTAACGTAGAGTCTAGGCGGTTTTTTTGAGGGTCTTAGGAGAGGGGAAATGATCTAGTACATAGTCGCAGTGGCGGCATTTGTAGATGAAAATGCCCTTATCGTCTGTTCCGAGAAACAAGATGCCATGGCCATCGGGGCACCTGGGATCATTTCCGCGGCTCATACTGACCACATTACTGGCCTCATCCACAGCCTCTTTGAGCTCATAGACACGAACGGGTTGATCTTCAAAGCCCTTTAGGGAGACCGTCCCCATGTCCGAAAAATTAAAAAACCAGCTACTGTTGACGTTGGATCCATCAAGTTTCTGAATCACATCATCAGAAATAAGAATCTGATTAGGGAGGGCGTGGGTTCCAAGACGAGAGGCTAGATTCACAGCTGTGCCAATAGCAGTGTAGCTCTTAAAGTTCATCGTGCTGCCAAAAAAGCCGACATTGCAAAGGCCCGTGGCGATCCCGACGGTGACTTGAAAATCGCCTTCCCATAAAGAGTTGTACGTCTCAGATCTCAAGGCTATGCGTTCACGCATTTCAACGGCTGCCATGAGGACGCGCTCGACGTAATCATTATAAGGAACAGGATCGTTGCTAAAGGCGAGAACACCATCTCCCAGAAACTTGTCGATTGTAATATCGTACTTAAGTAGCGTCGACATCGTGTCTTCGATGTAGAAACTCAAAATAGACTGAATGTTTTCGCGCGGCAGGTTAATAAACTTCTCCGTGCTTCCTACGATATCGACAAAAAGCACGCAAATTTCAGAAAGGTGTCGGGGGCCATAAATATCCAGCTTTCCTGTAGCGATGGCATCAACTATCTGCGGGCTAAACTGCTTGGAGAGAAGAGCTAAATCTACCGCCTGCTTGGTCTTTTGCTCAATAATACGCCCACGAGATTCCACCTCGCTCTGCAGACTCCAGCGCGAATCAAACTCCCGATTATGGAGACCCTCCACAAACTTTCTACTAACAGAAGTAATCAGACCCGTTGAGAGTAGGAACAAAGAATTGAGAAAAAACCCTTTACTAAAGCCATTACTAGTAACTAAGGCGCCTAGAAAATAAGGGAAAAAGACTAAGGCAAGGTTAGCAAAATAAAACTTCCACGTGAATCTAAAGCCACTGGCCATCCCCACCAGCACTAAGGTGAGTCCGACAAAATAGGCTGAAGAAGGGTCATCAATGCGCCAGACCATAATATTCAAAGGAAGGGAGCAACTCAGTATAAACGCCGTGCACAAGACTTGGACCCAAAAGCTATCGCTCTGGGTCTGTATCAGGTTGTTAAGCCAGTATATTAGGCACACTGTAGTTAATCGGTAGACCATAAACTCCCAGAACATGTCTGGGTAGAATGAGAAGTCTGCGAACCCGAACACTAGAAAAAGTGGAATCACGTAACGGGACGCCACGAAGCTTGAGATCTGCTTCAGCAACTGTACTCGTTCCAGCTCATACGCACCTACTTTTCGATCTTTTCGATGCGCGCTAGAGCTAGGACTTTGTGATCGTATAGAAAAGGTTGATTTCATTGTTCTCCGACTCAACCGCTGCTGTGCCAGGACCAAGGTCAAAGAGTCGAAGCAAGTCAGCTTCTGACCTTAGGATCAAATACCAATCAAAGAGCGAGAGCATCCCAAAAGCATTGGGAGTGGCTGAATTAAAGTTTCCAATGATCAAAGTACCACCCTCTGCCAATGAACTATAGAGAACCTGTCCTGAGCGTGTAGCAACAGCGTCTGACAAATAATCGAACAGTCCGGCCGAATAAATGAAGTCAAATTCGCGATGATTCTCTACTCCATTAACAATCAGGGATTTGATGGGTTGATGAATCAATTCAACGTTTATAGTTTTCCCAAGCTCCCTAGCCTTAGTCAGAGTGGATCGCTGAGCGGATTTTAAAGATAGAATATCTTGGTCGAGAAAATGAAAGGTCACTCTCTCGAGATCTTTGGACGAAAGCTCTTCAAGAACGAGCTGCACTTCAAATGCTGGCCCACTTGCGACACTGAGAATATGAATCTCTTTCTTCTTACTATCTTTTAAGTGGTTGAGAATTTTGTCCTTCAGATACTTCGAGCGGTTCCTGACAGCTTGAGGCTCAGGATGAATTTGCATAGCTTTTTCCATGCATCTGCCAAAAAGACTAAGGGCAAATGCTTCATTTCTATAAATTAGGCTCATCATTTCGAAGTCGCCAGCGTAACCGAGCGGTTTGCGGTAACTGCGATCTGCAAACGGAGACTGGTAAATTAGGCGGCCGAGGCGATGTCGGAAGAATTCAAATCCAACCTGCACGACCTCTTTGGAGCAGTTGCTGACAAAACCCTGCAGCATCATGTTTCCCTTGCAAATGATTTCATGCATGATTTCTGAAAAGTAGTCGACGACAGCTTGCTCAAATTCTCTTCTTTGTCCCATAGACAGGAACTCAGTTTTCTTTTCAAGTTCGGCCACCCTGTGTTCTACTTGAGTCAGGTACTCCTCGATCTCGTAGATTTTTAATCGGTAGGTCTCAGGAACAAGAGAGAAGCGATCTGTTTGCTCTTCGATTTGATCTGTTGTGGCTAGAGCCTCCATGTAGACTTTGATTCTGTCGACATCCAGTGGGAGGGATACGATTTCATAGGCAGAGTGATAGGTCCCGTTAACCTGCTCGCTGCGTACGATCTGGAGATCCACTTCGCCAAGCTGATAGCCGTCCAACAAGAACTGAGCCTTGTTGATTTGCTCTGGAGGCTCATGTTCTGTCTGAAGGGCCACACCAAAAGAGCTAAAATTGATGACCTGGCTGACGGTATCGTCCCAGTGGAGCAGACAACGACGATCACTTATTTGTAGTCGATCCTGCCTTACTTTTATTGGACGTGGGGCGGAAGTTGATGACCCGTTACTCTTCACAATCTTAAAAGTGGAACTTTTTTCTGCTGCCATGAAAGATCTCCTAATGATCACTCATCGGCTATTTGCGAAGTATTTTAATAGCTTACCCATAAGCGCCTCCTTTCTAGCCAAACGTCTGGCGCCAGAATTCATTTATTTTCGAGAAATGCCGAAGACTAAACAACTAGAACTTACATCATGGAAAACGAAATGCGAACGGGAAGCGACATAAACTTTAAAGGGATCTTCATCATCACCTCGGTTCATCTGTTGGCCCTTGGAGTTTTCTTTTTCAACTCATGGCAAGCGGTAATGCTTTGGCTACTGGCACACATCTTCTTTTGTTCTGTCGGCATCTCCCTTGCACAGCATCGATATCTATCCCATGGCGCCGTGGTTCCCAGACCCTGGTTCGGCAAAGTGCTCGCCCTGACCGCTACCCTCTGCTTCCAGGGAGGCCCGCTCTTTTGGCCCGCCGCTCATAGGGCGCACCATAAACATAACGAGAACAAGGGTGATCCTCACGCTGCATCGAAAGGGTTTCTCTACAGTCACATGACCTGGATGTTTCGCAACGAACCCAACGGATTCAATTTTACGATGGCTAGAAGACTGATACCCGACCTAATGCGGGTTCCTTTTCTAAGGTTTTTGGAAAAGCATGCTGCAGTTTTGAACTACTTAGTTCTCGGTGGCGCATTTGCAGCTCTGCTGATGGTAGGCCGACTGGATATATTTTTCTGGGTGTTTCCTTTTCGAATCGTTACCGTTTGGCACGCGACCTGGATGATCAACAGCTTTTCCCACGGACTTGTGCCCTTTCGGCCTAGGCAGTCTCCTCTCCGAGACAGCATGCTTATGAATTTCATCCTATGGGGGGACGGATTTCATAAAACTCACCATGAAAGGCCCCTGTTGGTAAAGCTGTCCTCCAAGTGGTATCACCTCGACACCAGCTATTTGCTGATTCGGCTCTTTGAAAAGGTGAAGCTGCTGGAAATTAGGGAAGAAATGCGTCAGCGATCTCAAAAGCCAGCAGTGGTCGTCAGTCGAAAAGCGCTCTCATAGTCTGTTTGACGTCGCTCGGTACGCCACACCGCCACCCCCTTGAATAGGACAAATCAACTAGCTCACGACACTGTTTACATGAACCACCTTGATCCTAGCTTGAATCCCTTTATACTGAGTCTCTTCAATTAAAGGGGTCCTGGGATGCGTTTTCGACATCCAGCTGCTGATAGCGGCGCGAAACTTGTGGTGGTTGTTGGCAGCGGTTTTGCGGGCCTAAATGTATCCAAGCGACTTTGCTGCGATAAAAATCTCTTTGTGATTCTCGTGGATCAGCGCAACTACCACCTCTTTCAGCCGCTGCTTTATCAGGTGGCTACAGCTGGGCTCAACTCAGGTGACATTGCTGTTCCGATTAGGGCTCAGTTTCGACCCAAGGACCGAGTTCAGGTTCACATGGGAAAGGTCACCTCCGTGAACCTAAAGGAGAGGTTCGTAAGGGTTGGCTCCGAGGAGCAGGGTGTTGAGATTGAGTATGACTACCTCGTGCTGGCCTGCGGAGCGCGGCACAGCTATTTTGGCAGCGATCACTGGGAAGAGTATGCTCCGGGGCTTAAGACCTTAGAGCAGGCCAAAGAGATACGCCGCCGCACGCTGCTCTCTTTTGAAAGAGCGGAAAATGAACTAGATCCTGCCGAGCGCGACGCCCTCATGAGCTTTGCCGTCGTGGGCGGTGGGCCCACGGGCGTTGAGCTGGCCGGGGCCATTGCCGATATCAGCCGCACTGTTCTGGTGGATGACTTTAAACGCATTGATCCTAGCAAGGCTAAGGTTTATCTGATCGAAGCTGGCCCGCGGCTTCTGGCGCCGTTTGCAGAAGATCTTTCAGAGCGCACACGCCGGGACCTGACTGACTTGGGGGTGATTGTGAAGCTCAACTCCCGAGTCGAGCACATCGACGAAAGCGGCGTCCTGATTAGTGGAGAGAGCATCTCCGCACGCTCTGTTTTCTGGGCCGCGGGAGTTCAGGCTGCACAGGTCCCTATCCATCCTACCGTTGCAACGGACAGAGCCGGCAGGGTCCAAGTCGAACCTGACTTTTCGGTTCCCAGCTATCCTGAAGTTTTTGTCACCGGGGACATGGCAGCTTTAACTTTAGAGGATGGTACTCCCCTGCCAGGTCTTGCACCAGCTGCGATCCAAGGCGGCCGCCACGTGGCTAAAATGATTTCGGCTCTTTCGAAGGGAAGGCCCACCACCCCGTTTAAATACCGGGACAAAGGGCAGCTTGCGACCATCGGTCGGAATAAAGCTGTAATGCAGTCAGGATTTGTTAAGATAACGGGACGTCTGGCCTGGCTTGCCTGGCTTTTTGTCCACGTGTTCTACTTGGTCGGTTTTAAAAACAGACTTTCGGTCATGTACACTTGGGCGTGGAGCTATTTGCGCAACAAGCGCGGCTCGCGGCTCATTGACGAAAGTGATTGGCGAAACTCAGCGGATTAACCAACAACGTTCTTTAAGGAGGAACTGTTCATGCTCAATTTTCGTTCTAGCACGCTACTTTTAGCTCTGGCCCTGACTCTGTGGGGAGCGGACTCCCACGCCAAAAAAGTCCCTCCCTACGAGATTGGGAGCTATACGATCGACAACGCGCACACGCGCGTCTCCTTTTTGGTGCCCCACCTGGTTGTGGGCGAGGTGGAAGGTCGTTTCAATGAAGTCGAAGGCGAGGTAGTGGTCGCAGAAAAGTTTCGCGACTCAAGCGTGAAAGCTACCATTCCAGTAAAGTCCATCGACACCGGGATCAAGCAGCGCGATGATCACCTGCG
>CAYRIE010000062.1:0-8415 GCA_964424215.1 uncultured Pseudobdellovibrionaceae bacterium | reverse complement strand
TCGTAGGCCAGCGGGGGCACCGTGACGTCACTCGACAGCAGGGCGAGCACCCTTTGGCGGGCCTGTCCGTCATCAGGTGCCGACTGAAGCAAGAGTTCGAAGACGCCAGCAAGCTCGGTCTCCAGCCGCCGCGCGCTGCGGTGGACCGCCGCGGCTGGGTTGTTCAGCTCATGGGCGATACCGGCCACGAGCTGACCTAGGCTGGCCATTTTTGCGGAATGCACCAGTTTGGACTGAGTGTCTTTAATCTCAGTGTAGGCGCGTTGAAGTTCAGCCACCTTGGTTTCAAGCTCCCGGCGAGTTTGCCAGATTCTGGCTGACATGCTGTTGAAGCTTTCAGTCAAAAGCCCCAGCTCCGTTGGACTGTCCACCGGTATGCGCAAAGGAGTTTGAGACTGATCCAAGTGGCGGGTGGCTTCCACCAAGCGTAAAAGAGGGCGCAGCACCACCCTGGCCATCAAAAAAGAGCTGAGCAGTAAAAGCAAAAGGAGTATCAAAAAGGTGACCATCACAACGGTAGTCACCTCACGAATTTTAACTTGGGCTGCTTCCTTGCTATCTCCTGCTGCAATCACGAAGGAGCGCTCTCCCCAGGAGATGGAGTTGGTGATAAAACCGTAGGGAACGTCCCTAATGGTCAGCTCAAAAAATCCAGGTCGGCCCGCAGGCACCGAGAAAAACCCATCGGGGTACTGGGTTAGATCGGCATGACTTGAAGCAAGAGCCTTAGAGTTATCGTCAAAAGCGATGAGCTCCAGATTAAAGGTCTCCTTCAAGCCCTTTAATGTGGCAACGTTCATCACCACGGTTTGCTCAACATAACCCAGCGTGCTGCCTGCGCGGGTCTTCACGCGGTGGACCACATACATGACGATCATGGAGGCATCGGGCCGCTCGCCACTTACGAAGTTAACGTCGGAGACAGAAGCTTTTTGCTCCAGCTGCTCCATCAGTCCGTCGGAGAGCCCGATGCGCAAACGCTGCCGCGTGACCAGCTCACCGCGATCATCTCTAAAGACTCCGGCAATGTGACTGCCATCCCCGCCGAACACTGTGATGGAATGGGGAATGGGCCCTCGCATCTGACCCTGAAGAATGCGCGTCAGCTCCGTGCCAGTGCCTTGGCCGAGATAATAAATCAGGCTGGAGTCCTCAACGAGCCTTCGCCCTTTGTCGATCATTGAAGTTTGGTAATCTTCGTAGAGCCTTGAGATGACCCTGAAGTTGTCGTTAAGGCGCTTCTGGAGCTCCTCATTGATGGCTTCTTTAAAGCGCGAAAGAAACACCCCTGTGATAAAGGCTAATGCCAATGAGGAGAGGAGAAACCAAATGGGGAAGACGATCCTAAGTGATCTTTTGGTCTGCGGTTTATTCATAATCTAAGGTCGAAGTCGGCTCATCTTTGTTGGAGTTATCTCCTGATGGTACCTCTTTTTCGACCTGAGGTTGACTGGACGTTGGTACTCTTTCAATCCATAAAATCATCCGGCGGACGCCCTTGGGCATCACCCTGCTGTGGGCATCCCGGATCACTCGAAGAGAACCATACTCTTTGAGCATGGTTTGAAGGGCCTCGTAATTGTTTTCATCTATGGAAAAGTGAAAGTAACTGCCGTTGGTGCGGCGCCAGCCCAGCGGAACTTGTCCTGCCTTGGCTCCGCCAAGTTCGCGAATTCGGTCGGCTATTTCAGGGGTTAGCACGTCCAGGTTGGAGAGATTCATAAACAGCTTATAAACCTCACCTCGACCTGCAGCTGCGACTTGAGGCTCAGGCTCCTCATGCCCGGACCCTTCCTCAACATCCACCGAGTCATCTACACCCTCATCATTTTCGGCCACAGCCACGGCGGGGGAGTCATCTCCCACGGTGGGAGCATCGGCGGATGGAATTGTAGAGATAGCGGCCGGCTGAATGTCTGGCAGGACCTCATGAGCCAGCTCCGCGGGTTCCTCGCTAGGCGACGCCTCGAGCTGGGGCTCCTCTTGCTGAACTTGGACGGGGGCCTCGATACGAGGGCCCTGCGTGGCGGAGAAAATATCGAGCTTGTCTTTGACTAAGTCCCAGGGGACGAGCACGCCCACCATAAAAAGACTCACGAGCAGAAGCATCGCCTCAGAGGCAATCTTAACTCCATCGGGCCAGTTTCTCGGATTCAGATGAACCCGAAATCTCGTCCAGAGGCCTAGATTATCCAGCATGCTGTTCATAGGACCAGGATCGAGCTGTAAGGAAGACAACTGCTCAAGATAAGCGTTGGCCCGCCTGAGCGCCTCAAGTTCCTGCTGGAGAGCCGGAAACTTCCTTAGTGTTTGCTCCACTTCTTCAGCCGCTTCTGAGGACAGAAGGCCTTCGCTGTAGGCGAACAGAAGCTCCCTGCAATGAAACTCAGACATTTCTCTTTGGAGGGGTCCGACCCCGTAGCGCGGCTCCTGTCTCATGAGTCCAGCCCACCACTTTGCATATGGGTTCCAAGTTGCCTTAGTCCGCGTGAAAGCCTCAGACGGATGGTGCCCGGACTTACCCCCAGCGCCTCCACCACGGAGCTTACGGGCAGCTTAAGGATTTTGACGAAAAGCACGGTGGCAAATTCATCCACTTCGGCCTGCACTCGAAAGGACGCCCATGGCGCCAAATCCACAGGTTGCGGAAAGCGCCAGCCCTTCTCGTAGGTGACTACAAAATTTTGCTCGATGAGCTTTTCGTCCCAAAGTTTTTTAAGTGAAAAGTAGCAAACTTGAATGAGCGCTTTGTCCGTTAGCTCATCGGTGCTCTTGCGAAGGAACTCCCCTGCAGCACGGCGGGAGAAGACACTCGCCAGCTCCTCATCCAGAGTCACCAGGAAAAAGAACTGCGCCAGTTTTTGCAGATAGGCTGCCTTTTTCTTGTAGCCAGCTCCCTTAGTCGGTTGTGAGCTGCTTGAGGAGATCGAGTTCATCTAAAACCTTCCCAGAGCCCAATACCACGCAGGTCAAAGGATCCTCCGCGATGGACACCGGCAGACCCGTGCGTTCCCGCAACAGGACATCGAAGTTGTGAAGGAGAGCTCCCCCACCGGTCAGAACGATGCCGTTGTCGACAATGTCTGAGGCAAGCTCGGGAGGAATTTTTTCTAGAGCCGTTCGTACAGCGTCCACGACTTCACTTAATGGATCCATGAGGGCGTCGTTGACTTGAGAGCTGGTGATCTCGATGGTTTTAGGAGCACCGGCGACAAGATCACGGCCTTTAATTTCCATGGTCTTCTCTTCTTCGAACGGATAGGCATTGCCGATCTGAATCTTAATGTTCTCAGCCGTGCGCTCACCGATCAGAAGATTGAACTGCCGGCGAACATAGTTGACTAAAGCCTCATCGAATTTGTCCCCGGCCACCTTAATAGACTTGCAGTAAACGATACCGCCAAGCGATATAACGGCCACACCTGTTGTGCCACCGCCCATATCCACCACCATGTTGCCAGTGGCCTCTGTGATAGGCAGTCCAGCACCGATGGCTGCCGCCATGGGCTCTTCAATAAGATAAACTTCTCTGGCGCCAGCAGAAACGGCTGACTCTTTCACAGCTCTTTTTTCCACCTGAGTGATACCGTAGGGCACGCAGATGATGATCCGGGGCCGTACGATGCTGCCCTTTTTGTAGCCCATGGATTTTGAGATAAAGTATTTTAGCATACTCTGAGTGACTTCAAAGTCTGCAATGACGCCGTCTTTGATGGGCCGAATGGCAACGATGGTGCCAGGCGTGCGGCCCAGCATCTCCTTGGCTTCTTTCCCTACGGCCAGGACTCGGTTGCTCATACCGCGATAGTTTTTTTGCACGGCCACAATGGAGGGTTCATCGAGGATAATCCCTCGACCCTTGGCGTACACTAACGTGTTGGCCGTACCCAGATCGATGGCGATGTCGTTCGAAAAATACTCGGAAACTTTGTCAAAAAAGCCCATAGATGTCTCTTGCCAAGGGGTGGAGTTTCATGAAATTCCTATAAACTTTAGAAAGGGTCAAATTAAGAGTCAATACATTAGTTGACGGGGTTCAAAACTGATTTTGCGCCCAGGCCCGCACAAGAGAGGTCATGCCATGTCCGAAGATGAAACCTATGAGACCCTCAAGTCGTATCTCGAGACTGAGGAGGTCGCTCACAAGGCTCTCAGGCATTTGAAAGAGGGCGTGGAAGTGGCCGTGGTGATCGGTGAACGAGTAGAGGCCGCAGTAGGCTGGCGCGATGCCAAGGTCTATGTCGAACGTAGGCCGGCTCACAAGCCCGATGTGGTCTTCCACGTGGTCCCCGAGACCGTGTACGTGCTCAACAACACCAGAGTCCACGACGTCGGTGACTTCGGCGTTGCTGTCTTCAAGGAGATTCTCGCCGGTAACGTCCGCGTAAGGTTTCCTGGCAACATCCTGAGCTTTAGCCGCAATGGTTACTTGAACATTCTCAAAGAGGGCGGGCAGAAAGTCTTGGACTTCCTTGCTGAAAAGGGTGTAACAGGCCTGCTTAAAATTCAGAAAGTGATCACCAGGCTCAAATCTCGTTAAGAGCTGCGAATTCGTCAGCCACCAAGTCTTCAAACTGCTGCTTATATTCATCTAAGTCGCTATCACTCAGATTCATTTCTTGGCGAAACACATCGATGATCACCTCCCACACGGAGGCTCCGTGATCCGGCGAGTTCAAAAACAAAGGCGATCTGCGCGTGAGAAAATCAAGTGGCGTCATGCAGCCCATGTGTCGGATGGCAAAGCGCACTTCCGCTTGCAGCAGGCCATAGCTGGAGCTCCTAGCACTCTCAGAAGCTCCAAACACTAGGTCATAAGCCTCTTCGCCATAGCGGCGCACCAGCTTTTCCATCTGATCCTCAGGAACTCCCAGCTCCTCGGCCCACCGGGAGGCCTGTCTGAAAGCTGCAGCATAGCGCTGCCGGGTGATGCGTGGGTTGAGCGGCTGCTCTGAATAGGAGTGCTGGAACCGCACCTGTTCACCGAGCGGAAACTCTCTTAGAGCTATGTCCACTGCCTCCTGAGCGATCCCCCGGTAGGTGGTGAACTTTCCACCCGTGATGACCGTCACACCCTTCCCGCCCGAGAAGATCTTGTGCTCACGGCTGGTTTTTGTTTCTGAAGCTGAGCCGTCAGCATAAAGGGGGCGGATGCCTGCATAACAGCTGAGAGCATCAGATCGCCTCAGCTTCGCACCAGGAAAGTACTCTGACGTCATACTTAAAAGGTAGTCCACATCCGCAGATTCAGCGACCACCCGGCCTGGGTCTCCAGCAAAATCAGTGTCCGTTGTTCCCACCAGAAGATAGTCAGCTCGCGGAAGAACAAACACGATGCGCCCCTTTTGATCATCACTCATGACCACCGCTTGCTTGAGCGGTAACTTGGCTCGGTCAAACACGAGATGAATTCCTTTGGTCGGACGGAGAACATCCGTCCAGTCCTTATGTGATTCTGCAGCGAACTGGTCGGTCCAGGGCCCAAGACTGCTTATGACGTGGCGAGCTCTGACCCTATAGCTCTTGTTTCCCATCTCATCAAAGAGGGACGCCTGCATCAAGCCCTGTTCGTCTCTGATCAGTGAAGGTTCACAGCGACAATAGTTGAGAATGTGGGCGGAAGCAGAAGCTGCAGATCTTAATGTTTCCAGCACCAGGCGATCATCGTCGGTGTAGGCATCGTAGTAGCTAAAGCCTCCCTTTAGGCCACTGGTCTGAAGATAGGGGTGCAGGCGTATGGCTTCGGAGGCGCTGAGGCGCTCGTGAGTTTCGGGAGCATCAAAAAGCGACAGAACATCATAAAGCCACATCCCAAGAGAAAGCTTCCACATCGGGTGGCGGCTGCGCTGGTAAACCGGTAAAAAAAATTTGAGCGGATGCACAAGGTGGGGTGCCAGATCAAAAAGCTTACTTCTTTCCGAAAGAGACTCAAACACCAGTCCAAACTCTAAGTTCTCAAGATAACGAATTCCCCCATGGATCATTTTGCTCGAACGAGAGCTGGTGCCGGCGGCAAAATCTCTTTGCTCCGTGAGCAGCACCTTCATACCCCGCAAAGCAGCTTCTCTAGCCACACCCGCGCCATTGATGCCTCCGCCGAGCACCAATAGGTCATAGGTGATGTCCTCTATCCCGGACAAAACTCTGCGGCGTGTGGCATAGGAGAGTGAGTGACTCATGGTTAGGCTTTCGTGGTGCGAACGACCCAGTTTCTCGCCTGATCGTACTCCACCGGAAAAGGGACAAGCTCCAAGTCATCCTTAACTAGCTCGGGAAGATAGACCCGCTGAAGGTGCTTGTCCTTGGCCCACTTGCAAGCCACCTCTACAAGTTGCGCCCGTGCTTGCGGGGAGGCGCCACTTAAATACTCCACGTGGAGCGTCTGCGTGTACCCTCGATAAAACACCACCATCTGAGCGAGCAAAAACCCCTGCACCGAGCCGTCCTCATTTTCAAGAAGGAAGCTCCAGCCTGTGGTCGCGTAATGCTCAAGAGATTCCTTGCGCCACGGAGCACTCCAGGACTGCATGATCTCTTCGAAAGTTGCTGACTGAAGCTTCTGAGATTCCTCAAACTCAAACACCCGAGGAACGTCTTCTGCCATCAGAATCTTTTCGCGATACATGGATCACCCCTTGATTGGTTCGGGAAGGGCCGCTACTAATGGTGCCATGATTTCAAACTCCTTTCAGTCGGTCAATCGGATCTCCCCAGCAACTAAGGATGCCCTTGTAAAAACCGTACAGCAGAAGGCTCCCGCTCAGGGAGGCTATGTGGCCTTTGATGCCGACGGTACGCTCTGGCATCACGATGCGAGCGAGCTTTTTTTCGATGAGCTGATCGGCAAGAACCTTGTTCCCTTGCCCGAAAATCCTAAGGAACATTACCAGAACCTAAAGAAACAAGATCCTCGCGTCGCTTACACTTGGCTGGCCCAGATTCTTAAGGGTCTCACCGTGGAGCAGGTGAGGGCCTGGGCGGGGCAGACCTTTCGGCAGCATCCGCTCGAGGTATTTGCAGATATATTTGATCTTTTAGAAAGGTTTCGAGACAGGGGCCTTGAGATCTGGGTGGTGACAGCTTCCGTTCAATGGGTGGTGGAGGCGGGAGCCGCACTTTATGGACTGCCGGTTACTGGAGTTTTAGGCGTAAGGACCGAAGTTGACCCACAAGGCCTTATTACAGATGCGCCGGCCACGCCGGTAACCTGGCGTGAAGGTAAGGCCGAGGCCCTCCTCCAAAAAAAGGCCGGCGTGCGGCCTCTTTTCTCGGCCGGAAACACGCTGGGTGATGCTGCGATGATGGAGATATCTGAAACACCTCCCCTAGCCCTTCATAGCCATCAAGCGGGCGGACGCCTTCAAGTTGAAGAGCGTCAGCTGCAAGAGCTAGCTAAGAAAAAGGGATGGCTCACCCACAGCTTTTAACTTAGGAGGCTCTCAAGCTCCGCTATCTCCTTAGGAGCCTCTGACGTGAGAATTTCAGGCCCGCTTGGACCCATCAGAATGTTGTCCTCAATTCTTACGCCGAGCCCGCGCAGCTCACTGGGCGCCGTCTCATCATTTAAGGGAACATAAAGCCCCGGCTCCACGGTGAAGGTCATTCCAGCAGCTAGCGGACGCGCCTGACCGCCCACTTGGTAAAGTCCCACGTCGTGAACGTCCATACCCAAAAAGTGACCAATACCGTGGGGGTAGTACCTGCGATAATCACCCGATGCGATAAGGTCCTCAACGGTCCGCGAAGCGGGGAATAACTTTAAGTCTTTCATGACCTCGGTCAGGCCACGCACGGCGGTCTCTTGCATCGAGGCGTAGGGCGCACCCACTTTAAGTCCTGCAATCACATCCAGCTGAACCTTTAGAACACCGGAATAAAGATCCTTCTGCGCCGAGGTGAACTTACCGTTCACCGGAAAGGTGCGGGTGATGTCAGCGGTCAGATAATTGTACTCTCCCCCACTGTCGATCAATATCAGGTCTCCATCTTTAAGCACCTCATCGTTGAACACATAATGTAAGGTGCAGGCGTTGGCCCCCGTGGCCACAATGGAGGTGTAACCTTCTCTAATGCAGCCCTCGCCGAGGAAAAAAGCCATCAGCTGGCCCCACAGCGCCCGCTCCGTCATTCCAGGACGTGCCAGCTTCATCACATGCCGGTGGGCTCTTGCGGAAATCGAAGTGGCCTTTCGCAAAATTTCTTGCTCCAGGGGAGATTTCAAAACACGCATTTCGCCTAAAACTTCTTGGGGATCGTGAACTGGTAGCAGCGACCTTCCGGATCGGCCCATACTTAGCCTGGTAGCCTCCAGTAGCTCCGTAAACTTACGATCCTGGGCTTCATTGAGGCCGGTTCGATAGTAAACTTTATCGACGTCTTTCAGAAGCGCTGGCGCCTGCTTTTGAAGCTCAGAAA
>CAYRIE010000061.1:0-8484 GCA_964424215.1 uncultured Pseudobdellovibrionaceae bacterium | reverse complement strand
GTTGGCCAGGTCCACGACCTCAGGCTCCTTCGCAGCATTTTCTAAAATGGTGGTTCCTTCAGCCAGAACGGCGGCCATCATGGCGTTCTCAGTTCCACCCACGGTCACCATTTCAAAAAGGATGTTGGCACCTTTAAGACCGTCCGTTTTTGCGTGGATATAACCACCTTCTAGATGAATGCTTGCGCCCATGGCCTCCATCGCATCAATGTGCAAATTAACGGGTCTGCTGCCTATGGCACACCCACCAGGTAGACTCACTACGGCCTCGCCGTACTTACTTAAAAGGGGGCCTAGGCAAAGAATGCTCGCTCTCATCTTGCGAACTAGATCGTAAGCTGCCGTAAGATCTTTGGGTCGTCCCACATGGATTCTTAAGGTGCTGCCATCTCGCTGCACCTTGCACCCGAGGGACTCTAAGAGGGCCGAGGCTGACTCTACATCTTGGAGCCGCGGAACATTGTGCAGAACGTGTTCGCCCTCAGCTAGAAGGCAAGCAAACATGAGAATGAGTGAGGAGTTTTTCGCGCCGCTAGCGGCAACGGTTCCCTGAAGTTTGTGACCGCCGCGAATTCGTACACTGTCCAAAGTGGCCCCCTCATAGGTGCGGGCGCTGAAGGTCGAGCGCCCGGTCCCGGCCTCCAAGATCTTGATGAACTTTGAGGCTCCAGTGGCTCAACTCTTGAGCCACATACTCCGTCATAGGATAGGCCTGATCCCAGCCAATTTCAAAGATGATGTGCTCGAGATCGGAAAATTTCTGGTTCGCCAGAGCAAGCCAGCTTTTTAGGTGAAAGAGCCCCTCTTCCTCTGAAATGAGCGCCGTGTGGGGTTCGTGGTCCCGTACGTCTTTACTGAGATCGGGGTCCTCAATTTTCACGTAAGGAGGATTGCTGATGAGGTAGCGAGGCACAGGTCCAAACACCTTTGCGTCTTCAGCCGTGATGTCTTCCACAGATTTGTGAAGGACACTTACGCGCTCACTGAGCTTAAGGGTTTCAGCATTGTGGGTAGTCACGCGCATCGGTACGGCCTCTTTTTCGACAGCTATCAGGCGGAGGTTGGGCCGCTCCAGCAGTAGCGAAAGTCCAAGGCATCCGCTTCCTGAGCCCCAGTCCATAACGACCGCGTCTGAATCCATGGGGATCTTCTCTAAAAGCTTCTCCACCAGCACCTCTGAGTCATCCCGAGGAATCAACACGCCGGGCTCAACGGCAAAGGTGGACTTATAAAAGGCTTTTTGACCCGTGATATAGGCTAACGGCACGCCCTGAGACCTTTGGACGACTAGCTCGCGAAGCTTTTGCATCTCTGCCTCACTCAAGGGATAGTCGGGCCGCATGTAAAGATCCACGCGCCCCACCCCGAGCCCGTGGGCTAAAAGCGCTTCAGCCTCCCACCGGGAGCTTTCAAGCCCCTTTTTTTTCAGAAACTCCACCGAGCGCTTCAAAACATCGCTAAGAACCATCAGGCGCCCTGTTTCTTAAGAGCTTCGGTCTGAAAATGAGCAATCAGTGGATCTATGACTTCCTCAAGCTGACCGTTCATAAGGTCAGTGAGGGCATGAGAGGTAAAACCAATGCGGTGGTCGGTCACTCTGGATTGGGGGAAGTTGTAGGTGCGAATGCGCTCTGATCTATCTCCTGTTCCGATCTGCGCCAAACGCTGATCAGAGGCTTCTTTAAGCGCCTTTTCTTCCTCAAGGGCTTTAAGGCGCGAGTAAAGGATTTTGAACGCGAGCTCCTTGTTTTTAATTTGGGACTTACCTTGCTGGCAGTAGACCACAATGTTGGTAGGTAAGTGGGTGAGGCGCACCGCTGAGTCCGTCGTATTGACGTGCTGCCCGCCCGCACCGCTAGATCTCATCACATCCACCCGGACGTCGTTTCGGTCCAGATCGACTTCAACGTCATCTGATTCTGGAATCACAGCCACGGTTACGGTGGAGGTGTGCACTCTACCTTGGGACTCTGTTTTGGGTACGCGCTGGACGCGGTGAACTCCGCTTTCATACTTGAGCCGAGAGTAAACCTTATCGCCAGAAATGTTGGCGATGACTTCTTTTAATCCGCCCGAATTGCCCTCAGAAGTAGAGAGGATCTCAACTTTCCAACCCAAGGTGCTGGCATAAAGCGAGTAGGCTCTAAAAAGCTCCTCGGTAAAGAGGCTGGCTTCATCGCCGCCTGCGCCGGCTCTAATTTCCAGGATAATATCTCTATCGTCGTTGGGATCTTTGGGGAGCAAAAGAATCTTAAGTTCTTGCTCCAGCAGCTCGGTGCTCTCTTCAAGTGAGGAGAGCTCTTCTTTGGCCAAGGCTCGAAGCTCCGGATCCGTTTCAGATTCTAATATCTCTTTGGCTTCCTTTAGACCTTTGGCCTGAGCCTTGTACTCAGCATAGGTGTCTACAAGCTTTTCCAGAGAAGACATCTCTTTCATAAGCTTGCGGAATTTGTCCTGATCTGAAGCTATCTCTGGGGCGGACAGCTGGTGGCGAATCTCTTCGTACCGCTGAACCACACCGTCCAGTTGTGAGAACATAGGCGCCCGTGTTCAAAGAGGAAAATTTTTGGGTCTGAAGAGGCGTCCTACTTGGAGAACTTAGCGTACTTCTTACGGAATCTCTCAACACGACCTTCAGCATCCACAAGCTTTTGCTTACCGGTGAAGAAGGGATGAGATGCGCTGGAGATATCCACTTTTACAAGGGGGTACTCTTTGCCGTCTTCCCACTGAATAGTCTCTTTGGTGTGGATTGTGGACTTGGTCAAAAAGGCGAAATCACAAGAAACGTCCTTAAAAACCACGTCGCGGAACTGAGGATGGATATCATTTTTCATAACGCGTCACTCCGAAATATCTGATAAGCCTCAAGGTTTTAGCGACCAAATGCAGAAAAGTCGAGCACCTTTTTGGCGTTAAGGGGGTTTTATCCTCAGCTTCCACCGAGTTATCCACAAAGACCCCTACCTAGACGCTAGCCCAAAGTAGGGTATCCCGTATCTTGTGCTAAATCATAATTATTTAAAGTCTCTAGGAGCTCATCGAGCCCAAAAACTCCGTATTGGACTTAGTGGACTCCACCTTATCCAGCAAAAACTCCATGCTATCGATCACGTTCATGGGGGCTAGGACCTTGCGCAAAATCCAGAGCCGGTTCAGATCGTTTTTGTCGATCAGCAAATCTTCCTTACGAGTTCCCGACTTGTTGATGTCCATGCAGGGGAAAATTCGCTTTTCCATCAACTTGCGATCCAAATGAATCTCGGAGTTACCGGTACCCTTAAACTCCTCAAAGATCACCTCATCCATGCGAGAGCCAGTGTCCACCAGGGCTGTAGCAATGATCGTCAGGCTGCCGCCCTCTTCAATATTTCTAGCGGCACCAAAAAATCTCTTCGGTTTATGGAGGGCATTAGAGTCCACACCGCCGGAGAGAATTTTTCCAGAGGGTGGCACCACTGTGTTGTAGGCCCGCGCCAGCCGCGTGATCGAATCCAGCAAGATCACCACGTCGTGTTTGTGCTCCACAAGACGCTTGGCCTTTTCGATCACCATCTCAGCGACTTGGACGTGACGGGTGGGCGGCTCATCAAAGGTTGAGCTGATCACTTCACCTTTCACATTTCTGAGCATGTCGGTCACTTCCTCGGGCCGCTCATCGATCAAAAGTACGATCAGCTTAACTTCGGGATGATTTATAGAGATCGCATTGGCGATGTTCTGCATCAGAACTGTTTTGCCTGTGCGCGGAGGTGCAACGATCAGAGCTCTTTGGCCCTTTCCAAGGGGGGCCATTAGATCTACGACTCTGGTGGTGTACTCCCCAGGATTGTGCTCAAGTTTGAGGCGCTCTTCGGGGTAAAGAGGAGTTAGGTTGTCAAAAAGGATCTTTTGTTTGGCCTTTTCGGGGGACTCGTAATTGAGGCTGTCCACTCTCAGAAGAGCAAAATACCTTTCGCCCTCTTTGGGTGGGCGTACGGTTCCGGAAACTGTGTCGCCCGTTCTAAGACCAAACCGACGAATTTGCGATGGGCTCACATAGATGTCGTCGGGACCTGGAAGATAGTTGTAATCAGGAGATCTTAGGAACCCGTATCCGTCGGGCAAGATTTCTAATACTCCTTCGCCAAAAATATCGCCTAACACTGCGGCACGCTTCAGGACTTCGAAAACAAGCTCTTGCCGGCGCATACCCGCAGCGTTTTCGATTTTCAGCTTCATGCCCAGCTCGGTGAGATCTTCGATTTTCTTAGATTTTAGATGTTTGGAGCTAAGGGCTGCCTTCTCTTCTTCGGTGAGGTTGATGTCGGAAAGATCAATGTCACCTAGGGCTTCGGATGCGTTGTAATTTTCGTCATCGTCGTCGGGAAGACCTTGCTGCTGGCGCCCGTTGGGATTGTACCCACCGCCACCACTGCGACGTTTGTTTCTGTGGTTGCCTCGGTTGCTGCCGCCGTTTTTATGGCCGCCACCACCTCTGCGTTGAGGTCGACCTTGGTCGCGATCTCCCCTAGCTTCTTGAGCCGGGCCAGAATCTTGGCCGCCGCTTTCGCTCTTAGCAACGGGTTTTTCCGTTCGTGGCTCTAAAGTTTCGCCATTGGGCTGCTTCATAAATGCCTCTGATTCAGTTCAACTGTTATAGAATTAATTTAAGTAAACGCTCATTAGTGTGGTTAGGAAGGGTCCTAAAAATGATTTTGTGTGGTGATCCCTCAGAAAATCGGCTTCGAATCCAGCAATGGTGAAACCTTCATCACTTTTACGTTGTACCCCTCATTTGTCAATTGGGATGGGATGCTTAGCGCTATTTTACACCACTTGCCATCAAAATAACACCCTCCTGTGCGCCTTCTGAGAAATCGTCTCATATTGATAAACCCCTGTATCGCCATGAGAATTTGGCCCGATCTCTTTAGATTCCCAGCCTTTTTTCCGATCCGGTGGATAGTGAACTGGCCAGGAGGACTTCATCCATGGATCTCAAAACAGCACCCAGAATTCCGTTAAAGCTGCAAGTTGAGTTCAGAAAAAGCTATTCCCGCAAAAGCGATGTCGCATCTTTAAAGAACATCAGTCTGACCGGTGCCTTTCTGGAGTGTCCCGAATTAAAAGCTGAGTCCGGGGACAAACTGAATCTGGTGTTCTCGGTGAGTGGCCGCACGCGCACCGTTGCAGCCCAGGTGGTCTGGCAGTCTCCGCGAGGCGCTGGCATCCGCTTTGTCCCTGAAAACAATCGCGATGTGCAGATTGTGGACGACCTCATGTACTTCGTCCAAAACCGGCGCGAGACTCGTCGCACCGTGCTTGAGGATATCTTTAAGAAAGTTTCCTAACACTCAGACTTGAGTGTGTCCCATATCGATTGAATTTTTTCGTCGTCGAATCAGCAGCATGATCAAGATCAATGCTGCGACGATTCCTCCTCCGGCGATCAGAAGAATCATATTGTCATCGCCTGCACCAGCGCTAGCTGCCGGTTTGGCTGCCGCCCTAGGTGGCGGGGGAGGCGGAGGCAGAGTCAATTCGTCCACCTGGGGAGGAGGAGGCGGCGGGCTCTGAGCTGCCACGCCTGATCCAAAGGGGTCATCGTCAAATGAGGGCGGCCCAGGTGGCGGAGGGTTGAGTCCGCCGAAGCTATCTGAAGGCGGCTCAATCGGCGCGAAGGGATCGTCATCAAATGAGGGAGGCTCTGAACCTGCAATATCTGGGAGCGAGCCAAATGGGTCCTCGCTTGGGGCTGGCGGGGCGGCAGCCACGGGAGATGCAGCAACGCCATCGGGCCAGTAGCGCAGAGTCACCGCTTGGTAAAGGTCTGCCTTGGACTCCACATTGGCGTTGGTGGCCCAAACTTCCATCCAGCTGCGATCATGACCTAGAAGCTGCTTAGAAATCGCGCGAATGTTCTCGCCCGCAGAAGCCTCGTAACTTTGCGAGGGGATTCCTTGGTCCTCATAGTAAGTCAGCATGCTGTTGTCATCAGGTTGGCTGGGGCTGGGATAATAGATTTTATCGCCCACGTTGGGGGAGCGTGATGCGAAATAGGGGTTCCAGGTGATCAAATCTGAGCTGCGATCGCTGCCGAAAATCTTTTGAGCCACACTTGAGAGCGTGTCGCCCTCACGAACGATGTAAATGCGGTTGAGCAGCGTGCCGCTCTGCCTAAAGGCTGAGTCAGCCATTTTCTTTACGGGCACGTAGGATCTAGTCTCCTCCTCAGTCCCATAGCTCGTATCTTCATAGGAGGAATCAAAAGTGGTAGCTACGTCTGATGTGGTGTCTTCAGCAGCAAACGTATCGTCCGTCTGAAAGTCGCCACCGAACATATCCTGATCTGAGGCAAAGCTATCTGGTGCTGCGAAGGGATCACTCTCCACCCCAGTGTCTTGAGCGAAGGGATCGGGGGATGTCTCCGTTAGCGGGCTTTCGGGGAAGGCTGTATCATCACCAAAGAAATCGCCGCTGCCAAAAATGTCATCTGTGGCTTCTTCGCCTTCGAAGGCGAATTCATCTGTGCCGCCCTCTTCGAACAAAAATGCATCATCACCGCCTTCAAAACCAAAGGAATCTGTCGACTCACTTGCGCCCAGGTCTGCGGGCGGTGCCTCGTCCTTGGAGCCCGAGAACAGCCCGCAAGCTGACAAGGACAGAGTCAAAAGAAGTGGTAATAACAGTCTTGGTAATGGCATCATGCTGTAACCTCAAAGTTAGTTTATTCCCATCTATAGCATTACAGCACAGGTCACGAGGCGTGGCTAATACATCGGATGAGTGGCACGACCATGGTCAGAGATTATTCGCTCCAGGCAACTGAGTCACCCACCCGGATCTGACGATCTCGGAACCAGCCTAAGGGAACTTCCAGAGCGTACATGGCTTCCTCTTTACTCACATAGATGGGGAAGCTTTCCTGGTTTTCCTTGGCAGCGGCCATGTTCTGAATGTCGACGATCTTTTTGTCCTTATCAATGAAGGCAATGCTTAAGGGGAAGAAGGTGTTTTTCATGTAGAAGTTAAGATATTCGGGTACTGGAAAAATGAACAGCATTCCGTGGCCCGGCAACAACTGTTTACGATACATCAATCCGCGGCCTCGCTGAGCCGGACTATTGGCTATCTCTATACTGAGTGTCTCGTCCTTAATCCTGAGCGTGCCACGCCCGAAGGTGACCACATCTTCGCCGGGCGGAAGCTCAACAGCTGAACCAGAGCCGCCGGTTTCAGGTTTCTTCGTGCAGCTTGAGGCCAGCACAAGGGGCACCAGAAGAGACAAAACAAGACGAAGGACTAAATTCATTGAGACCTCACCCTTTGCCAATGGTCGATCACACCGTAGCGCAAGCCTCGGGTCGACACGAGAACCTGCGATGCGCCTACAGACTTAAGCGCTTCAGCCAGCACAAAGGCTCCTGCCGGAAGGACGTCCTCACGGCCTTTGGGCATTCCCGGAAGCTGCGCGCGCGCGGACAGGGACATCGCGCTTAACTTGATGGCCCAGTCCTCAATCAGATCCAGCGTCAAAGTGTAGCCGTCGATGGCTGATTTTTCAAATGGCTTAGCGAGCTCAAGCGAAGCTAAGGCCGTGGGAGTTCCAGCTACGGCCACTACCACATCGGGCCGCGCGCCGGGCGGCACGGATGAAAATTCCTCGCGGGCCGCAGCTCGGAGGCTTGCCACCATAGCGTCCGATGCCGGGTGAGAGCTAACGAACCTTTCAGTCAATCTCACCGCGCCCACATCAAAACTTTGCTTTTTCTGAATGCGACCTTTGTGGCCCCAGATGATCTCCGTGGACCCACCCCCTACGTCAATCACGGCACTATGACTCACCCCGGACACATGGCCTGCGCCCAAGAAGGTGTAGAGCGCCTCCTTCTCTCCTGACAAGAGTGTGAGTGGAAAGCCGTAACTTTGGCAAAGCTCAAACAGCTCCGAGGCGTCCTTCACATCGCGCGTAGCGCTTGTGGCTACAGCGAGGGATTCAGTAACTCCCAACGCTCGGCAACGCTCCTGATAGAATCTAAGGGCACTTTCCAAGCGCGCCAGTGCTTCGGGGTGAAATTCGCGGTGGCGATCCACTCCTTGGCCCAGTCTCACGATACGGGAGATGTCATCAAGTACGCTGACCTTACCGTTCTCAACAGAGCAGGCCAGTAGCAGCGCGGTGTTGGTGCCGATATCAACGCAGGCCCGTCTTATGGCCCCCACCTTCTGATCAGCCATCTAGCCTTTCCTTTAGGAGTTTGTTGACGAGGGCCGGGTTGGCCTGACCTTTGGAAAGCTTCAGCACCTGACCAACGAAAAATCCAAAGAGCTTGGTCTTGCCCGAGCGATAGGCTTCCACATTGTCAGGGTTTTTCGCGATCACATCGTCAATCCATGTCACGATAACGCTCTCGTCAGAAACCTGGGAAAGACCCTTGGACTTTACGATCTCAGCGGGCGGTTTTCCGGTGGACCACATCTCGGAAAAAATATCCTTCGCCA
>CAYRIE010000060.1:0-8609 GCA_964424215.1 uncultured Pseudobdellovibrionaceae bacterium | reverse complement strand
GCACTGAGGGCTTAAAGGCCATCTTCTGCGACTGGAAGTGCAAGGACGGCTCCATTTTGGATTTACTTAACTTTCTGCAGGCGCAGAGTCTGGACGTGCACGTTTACTGCCTTGCACCCGATTCGGGCAGCCAGATTGTCACCGAGGCGGTGCGCCTGGGAGCCCAGGGGTTTCTACACAAACCTCTTCACCGTCGCCAGATGCATAGGTTCCGCAAAATTCTCTCCGGGCAAGGCGCCGCCTAAACTTCTTTCAGCCCCTAAAGGACTGCTTTACTTCGGGCTCAACTCAGATTTAGCTACCGTTTTCACCCTGAGGAGCCCCCGGTGGCAGCTGAGTCCTGGAGCGTAATTTTAGCTCTCTTTAGCAACTTTGCTTTTGCCAGCGCCTCCCTAGTTTATACGGCCTACTCCCAAAAATTCTCGGCACTGTGGATGAACACCGTTAAGTCTTCCGTGGCTCTTGTAGCGGCCGCGGTGATTTTTCCGCTGTGGTGGCCGGTTTCGGACCTGGGAGCTCAGGTTGTTTTACTACTTATGTTCAGCGGGCTGATCGGGCTCGGGCTGGGCGATTGGTTTTTGCTCAGAGGTTTTGCTCTACTGGGCGCAAGCCCGGTACTGATGCTTTTTGCCTTTCAGCCCCTGATGCTTGCTGCGTTTGAACTTGAGTTCTTTGAGCGCTCCATCACTGTTTTGGAGACCGGGGCTATCGCCTGCTTAATTGGATGTCTGTTTCTCTTCAGTCGCGATCAGAAAAAACGCACCGACTCCTGGAACTTTTCGGGCTTTGCCGTAGGGATTTTGGCTGTGGTGTTAGATGCCCTGGGGGTCGTGATCAGTAAATGGGCCTTTGAGGCCAGGCCCTACCTTCCGCCGGGGGAGAGCCACCTTTACCGCTGCTTGGGGGCCGTGTTGGGATTTGTGCTCGTATGGAATATAGCCCCTGGTGGGCGAAAGTTTTGGGCACCCTTCAGAGGCTTACCTAAGATATCAAAGCGCACTGTGATTGGCGCGAGCCTGATGGGCACTTTCCTATCCCTTCTGGTCTACCAGTTCGCACTCAAGCTAGGTCCCATGAGCCTGGTTTCCTCTGTAGCAGTTACAGGGCCTCTTTTTGCGGCCTTTCTTGAACACATCGTAAGGCGCAAATGGCCCACCACGGCCATGTGGGGCGCCACAGCTCTTTTCCTTTTGGGGTTTTCTCTACTTGTTCTTTTCCCCAATTCTTGATTAATTTTGGGGCAACAAACAAGCAGGTGAACCATGTCGCAAGATTCTCTTTCCTATCAATCAGGTTTTGGCAGCTACTTTGAAACTGAAGCCATAAAAGGGGCGCTCCCTGTAGGGAAAAACTCGCCACAAAAGGCTCCCTTAGGTCTTTACCCTGAGCAGCTCAGCGGTACGGCCTTTACGGCTCCACGGGAGCACAACTTAAGATCCTGGCTCTACCGCATGCAGCCAGCAGCAGTTGAGGGCGCCTTTGAACTGCTGGAGGGTCATCCGCTGCACAATCTTTTAGATCAGGACTTTTTAGCTCAGCCCAATCCTCTGCGATGGGCGCCTCACAAAGCCGCAGCTCCGAGCACCGACTTTTTTGCAAACCTGTTCCCCATGGCTGAAGCGGGCGAGCAGAGCCAAAGCGGGCTGATGGCTTACCTTTATGATCTTTCTGGCTACGACCCCAAAAAGTTCTATTACACTGCAGATGGGGAGTTTTTGTTCATCCCCTACGAGGGAGCTATCGAGCTTCGAACCGAGCTAGGGGTTTTGCGCGTTGAGCCCCAGGAGATTGCTGTGATCCCGCGGGGAGTTAGGTTTCAGGTGGTTCCGCTTAAGGGGCGCGCCGCCGGCTATCTTGGTGAAAACTACGGGCAGCCCTTCCGTCTGCCGCAGCTGGGGCCCATTGGTGCTAACGGCCTAGCGAGCCCCAGAGATTTTCAGTATCCGGTAGCTAGCTTTTCTCAGGAGTCAGGCTCCTTTGAAATTCTGGCTAAATTCGAGGGGCAGATTTTTCAGTTGAGATTAAAGCACCATCCTCTCAACGTGGTGGCCTGGCACGGTAACCTTGCGCCCTACAAGTACGACCTAAGAAAGTTTAACACCATCGGGACCGTCAGCTTTGATCACCCCGACCCATCTATTTTTACTGTGCTCACCTCTCCTAGCCCCACTCCGGGTGTGGCCGACGTGGACTTTGTGATCTTCCCACCGCGCTGGATGGTAGGTGAGGACACCTTCCGTCCGCCGTACTTCCATCGCAACTACATGAATGAGTTCATGGGACTGATTCACGGTCAGTACGACGCTAAGGCGGATGGTTTCATGCCCGGTGGCGCCAGTCTTCACAACCGGATGACGGGCCATGGCCCCGATGCTGCCACCTTTGAGGCTGCCAGCAACGCAGCCCTCAAGCCTGAAAAGATCCAAAGCACCATGGCCTTTATGCTCGAATCTCGCCACGTGTTCTATGCTGCCGAGGCCGCACTGAACTCAGAGGCGCTCGATAGAGATTACTTTAAGTGTTGGCAGGGTCTAAAGAGCCACTTTAAGCCGCAAAAGTAGACTTCAGATGACGCCATTTGACCTAGGTCCAGAAAGGTTTTTCTGGGAATCAGGACTTTTTGCCGAGGATAAGCCTTGTTATCCTACCGATAAGGTTCATGAATCCCAACCTTGGAGACCAGGATATGTCCCTACGCCGTTATAGATTTTGGTCATGGGCTTTTGCCCTTTGTGTGATTGCTAGCCTCGCAGCATGCTCTTCCTCCCAACAGGAAGATGAGTGGGCAGGTGAGGACAGCTTCTTCGGCGAAGAGGACATGGCCATCGTTGAAGGCGGAGAAGGCGAAGACTTTGGCGAGTTGTCGGATTTTTCCGATTTTGAAGATTTTGAAGACTTCGGCGATTTCGAAGGTGAAGAGTTCGCCTTTGACGACAGCGACATGGATTTTTCAGACTTTGATGACTTCGATGACAGTCAGGATTTGGCCCAAGACTTCGGCGGCGAGGAGGACTTCTTCTTTGATGACATGGAAGGTGGCGGTGAGGTAGCCGCAGCAGGAGACCCCCTTGCAGATGATGCCTTCGGAAGTGAAGACTGGGGAGATGACCCTTTTGCTGATGAAGTAGCTGGAAATGAGTTTCCCGCAGCGCCCCTAGCCAGCGTCGATGACTTTTTAGAGCCCGCCCCGGACAACCTCGTACCTCTTGAAGAACCCTACCAAGATCCTTTCGAAGAGAGCGTAGCGCTTTCAGATGATTTCTCTGATCCCAACGCTCAGCTGGGACTTGTGCCCGTTAAGAAGATCGATGAGATGCCAAGACATCGCGGCGGCTCTTTGCTGAACGCTGTCTACATTGGGCGACCAGGAGACTCAGTGGAGTCCGTCAGCCAGAAGATCTATGGGCAAGACAGATCTTCTGAAATTGTCAGTCACAACCCTTGGCTCAGTGATGGCATCAAGGTAGGCGAGAAGCTCTACTACAATTCCCCTAACCGGCCCTCAGACAACACCGCGGTTCTCACCTACTATGAAGATGTAGGCACTGTAGCTCAGTCCTATGTTTCTGGCTCTCACGACAACATCCGCTCTGTCTCCACCGACCTTTTGGGATTTGACGGCGCCTGGAAGGAAGTTTGGGCCACCAACCTTCACGTAGCCTCTAAAGACATCCTTCCTGCCGGAACAGAGCTTAGATACTGGACTGGCGCTACGCCAGCGCCCACTTTGGCTCAAACAGCTCCTGCAGCCCCTATCAACGACGTGCTAGGTCTTGGTAACCTGCAAGCTCCTGAGGAGTTTGGGGGGCCATCTGATGGGCTTCTTCCTCCGCCGCCCGAGGTGGCTGGGTCCTCATCAGGATCCTTTGATGCATTTCCTGAGCTGGCACCGCCGGATGATTTCTCAGACCCCATCGCAGCTCAGGCGCCAGCTCCCATGCCGGTGGAAGAGCTCAACTTGCCGCCGCCTCCGCCAGCTCCCAGCGCTCAGGCCTCTCAGAGCAGCACAAGTGGGGATTCTGACCTTCTTAGCATGATTGCCATCGCAGCTGTGGGTGTGGGCCTGCTGTTTCTGATCGTAAGCCTTGCTAAAAAGCGACGGCCTGTGAGCATGGAGTACACTCAGGTCTGATGCTTTTGCTCAATATCCATAAGAAAAAGTGCCAGGGCTTCGGCTCTGGTCACTAACGAGGACAGCACAACAAACTCATCTTCTGTATGCATTTGCCCACCTTTAGCTCCCAACCCGTCCATGACCACCGTGCCAGGTTGACTTAAGTAATTCACATCGCCAGCCCCGCCAGCTTTAAGAGAGGTCACCTTGGCGCCTTCGACTTTTTCGATGAGTCTGAGCATAGTCTTAAGTTGCACCCGTGAGATCTTGTTCACTTCAAAGGGCGGGCAGTCATCGACGACCTTGTAGCTGGTGGAAGCCCACAGCGATTGATCTTTCGTGGAGTGAAACTTTTTATCTAAGATCTTTTCGATGGATTTGGTGACATGATCCCTGCCTTCAAAATCTGAAAAGCGCACATCAAGAAGCGCCTGCGCCTGACCGCAAATGATGTTGTACCTACCGCCGCCCCCTTGAAGGCTTCCCACATTGACGCTGACATTTTTCTTTTCGTCGCTCAGGCGGCCAAGGTGATAGATCTTTCGGCTGAGCTCATGGGCTGCATTGATGTGATGCCCTTGAGATCTGCCGGCGTGGGCCTCCAGCCCTGTCACGGTCACTTCATACCACCTGTTGCCTCGGCGCGACTCGATAATGGAGCCATCATCTAAGCTGGGCTCAAAGCCTAGCGCCATCCAGGTGTCTTCTGCGAGCTTGCGGTAAAGCTCTATAAATCCCTGAGAGCCCCGCTCTTCGTTGGGGGAAATTGCAAACCTGATCGAGAAGCTAGGTGCTGGGTGCTGCTTTAAAAACAGCCTCAGCCCCAAAAGAGCCACCAGAAGTCCACCTTTGTTGTCGATGACACCTGAGCCGTGGGCTTTTTGCCCTTCATCAAAAAGCACAAAGGGAGGATCAAAAGGGGGCAGTACGGTGTCGGCATGGGCTACGAGCGTGACGTACTTTGGTCCCCGGGATAGGTCCGCCAGCACAAATTCAGCACTGTCGAATTTAGGATTGCTGATCAAGGTGGTTCTAAAGCCCAAATGCTCAAGCTCAGTGGCCATAAAGCTCTGCACAAGCCGTACGCCCTGGGTTTGACTTGAATCAATTTGGGCGAGCTCATTTAAAAGTTCGGTGGCCTCGGTAAGGAGGACCTGTCGCTCCTCAGGCCCGAGCAGAGCGGAGGAACCTAACTCCCGCGGGGTCCGCCTCGCACGCTCCCTGAGGGCTCGCTGCCACAAACGCCGCCTCGCACGCAGCCTGATCCCGGCGCGGGTCCACTTGAAATCTAAATTTTTCAGCCAGCTCATCTCCACGTATATAGACAAGCTGCCCTAGGGCTGCAACTAACAAAAAATGCTTAAAGTTCACTATTCGCTCAGAAGCTGCTCAGGTGAGAGCTTGTGCTCGCCGCCCGCATGAAGCTTTTTCCAGAGCTCCTGAGGAACCTGGTGCAGATCCCCGCGCTTCCAGCTGGGAGCTTCACCCCACCTGGAAAGCCAGGCCAGGCTCGCGATCTTGGGCCCCGCACAAATCCACCACCTGGTGCGCCCCTTCTCTTCGAGTTCATCACTGACCACGCGAATCCATCCGGGCCCAAGGGTTATAGACTTAGCTTCCCTCTTTGCGGCCAGATAAGAGTGGGTGAGGGTGAAATTTTTGATGGGCAGATCCTTAAAAAGCTCATTCCACAGCTGAGGCGGCTCCCAATGAAGCCGGTCGTGGCACCAATCTTTATCACCCTTAAGGAGAGGACAGCTATCCTGGTGTGGGCAGGGAGCATAAGCCTGGTAGCCTAGCTCCAAAAGCTGAGCCCGCACGGCCTGAAGCCTGCGGGCCAGCTTGTGGGTGCTCGGTTCAATGAGAAAGAAAGCTTCAGGGGAGGAGCCCAGCAGGGGAAGCTCCGGCATTTCATTAAGAGAGTAGCTTAAGGCCACACCGGTGCTCTGCCAGGGAAGTTTGAGCTTGTGAAACTCACCGGTGAGCGCTGTTTGAACTCTCCCTGAGCTGTCCCACTCTTTGAGTTGTTTAAGGGCCAAAGGGCTTTCATCTACAGCGATGAGGGTGAGCTTACGTGTTAAGTGTGCTGGAAGCTCATCAAGGAGCGCTAGCGTAAAAGCTCCCAGCCCTGAGCCCCAATCTAGGATATGGGTGAGCCCGTCAAAAAAATTTTGATTCTGCGCCTGATGAATAGCTCTTTTGCACCTGAGGTAATTGAGGGGGTGAAAATAAATTTCATAGGCGGAGCTAAGATCCTTCATGTGCCACGGGGTCTTAAGCTGCTGCTCCTTAATAAAATGATCGGACAGCTGAATCACCTCGCGGCTCAGGCGTGCAGGAGACTTTTTCTGAGCTAGCTGGCGCCACTGGCGCTCAAATTCCTCTGAGAATTTGTAGGTGCGGAGCATTTTGGTACCTTTGAATTGAATCTCCCGCAGGGTAGGGCTAAACAGGAGTTAGGTCACCCGTTTTATGGAGGATGATTATGGCCAAAACCAAGGCAACCCCTAAAGTTAAGGACCCCCTTGTCGGGAAAAAAGTGCCGCGCTTTAAAGCGCCGCTGACGACAGGTGAAATGCTTAGCTCTCAAGATCTTAAAGGTCAGTGGACGGTGCTTTATTTTTACCCCAAAGACAACACCTCAGGCTGCACCCTTCAGGGGCAAAACTTTAGAGATCAGTATAAGAAATTTAAGAAGCTTGGTGCCGAAGTGATTGGCGTCTCCCCTGACAGCATCAAGAGCCATGAAAAGTTCATAGAGAAACAGAGCTTCCCGTTTGAGCTCCTCTCGGATGAAGATAAAAAGGTTTCTGAGGCCTTTCAGGTGTGGAAGGAAAAGAGCATGTACGGGCGCAAGTACTTCGGGGTGGAAAGATCGACCTTTTTGATCTCACCTGAGGGCAAAGTCGTTCAGGCTTGGCGGAAAGTAAAGGTCCCAGGACACGTTGATGAGGTGCTTGAGTGTCTCAAAACACAGCAGTAAAGCACTTTTGGGGCTATGATATCTCGCCCGCGCTGACGGAGTCCCTTGCGGTTTTTCCAGGAGATACGCCTTTAAGGCGCAAGGTGGCTTTAGATCTTCACAAAGGAGATCATCTTACGCTGTCAGCCGTTGAGTCCACACTGCACCTAGGTGCTCATGCAGATGCCCCCAGCCACTACCATGCTGAGGGTGAGAGCATGGAGAGAAGAAATCCTGAAATTTATTTCGGCTGGTGTGAGGTGGTTAAGAGCGCGCGTTCCGTGAAGCCAGGTGCCAGGTTGGGCTTAGAGGACTTGGCGGCGGGATTTGAGCCCCAAGCTTCACGGGTGCTTTTCTCAACGGAGAGCTTTCCTGATCCCAACATCTGGAACGATAACTTTGTAAGTCTTGAGCCCGCGTTGATTGAGGGGCTCACGCACAAAGGTGTGAGGCTTATAGGTCTTGATACGCCTTCCGTGGATCCAGCTGACAGTAAAGAGCTTCCAGCGCATCAAGCACTTTATCGAACCAATTGCGCGGTCCTTGAAGGCCTGGTTCTTGGCGGAGTTCCCGAAGGGATTTACTTTTTGTCGGCCCTTCCACTAAGAATTGAAGCCGCCGACGCCTCACCTGTGCGCGCTGTCTTGTTTCATAAAGATCATATGGGCTCTTTGATTTAGACCCTGCGGTTTCTGGCCACTTGTACGATCACCAGCACCACAACAGCCCCTAAGAGCGCCATAAAAAAGCTCACGGGATCCTGCTGTGTTGTTGAGATGTTAAGCGCTTGAGCAAGTCCTCCGCCTAACACAGCTCCCACCACACCCAGAACCAGCGTGGCAATCCAGCCCATCTTCTGTGGGCCGGGAACAAGTAGCCGGGCCAGTGCTCCAACGATAAGACCAAATATGATAAAGCCAATGAACGACATGCGCTGAGCCTCCTGTTCGCAAATAAGTCCCAACTATAACGTGGCCAGCTTTATGCCTTAAAGGTCTAGCTTTGTAAAAGGTGCGCCTGTGGTCGGCAGCGTGAGTAAAACTGGCTCACCATCGGTGAGAACCATGGAGTGCTCAAACTGTGCTGAGAACAAACCTTTACCATTGGTCAGAGTCCAGCCATCGCCGGTATCTTCCATTTGAATGGAGCCTGTGGTGAGAAAGGGCTCAAGCGTGATCACCTGATTTTTTAGAAACGTTCGGGACTCATCCGGATCAACAAAGGATGGGATAAAGTGAGGCTCCTCGTGAAGGTGCCGGCCCACTCCGTGGCTACCTAGGTTGCGAATGATCTGATAGCCGCCGCTTTGAGCCACGCTCTCAACTGCGCCAGCTACCTCCTGAAAGGTGGCCTGGTGTTTGGCAGCGCTGGTGGCTTCCTTAAGAGCCCGTAGGGTGAAGGTGCAAAGGCGCCTTTTCCACTGAGGCGCAGGCTCGATCACAAACGAGGCTCCCGTGTCGGCAAAGAAACCATTTTTTTCTGCCGAGACATCGATGTTGATCAGGTCACCTTCTTTGAGGCGGATGGATTTTT
>CAYRIE010000059.1:0-8745 GCA_964424215.1 uncultured Pseudobdellovibrionaceae bacterium | reverse complement strand
GGCCACCACTTGATTCGAAAAGGAAGGGTTGATGCTCTGTTGAGTTTGGCGGGTGTTAACTTTGGCGCCCTTGATGACGGGCTGAACCGTGCGCGGCAAAGAGGTCTTAAAACTGGCTAAGGCGGCGGTCATGCCGTGACGGTTTTCTTTAAGAGTGAAGTCTAAGAGCGGCTCATTGACAAAGGCCCCCTCGCTCGCCATGGGTTCGGCCGAGGTGGGCGTTAGGCCAACCGCAGGGTCTTGCAGTAGCGCCTTATCCTCAGTGTTCTCCACAAATTTGGATCGTAAAAAAGACTCGTTGGAAGTGTTCTCTAAGAGCCGCCGAACCAGGTAGGCCATGCCTGGAATCATCTCGCCCACGGTTGCGTACTCTCTGACGCGGTAGCCGCGCTTTACAAAGGCCTTTTTGAAAGGATCCGCCATGCCGTAGAGCATCTGTATTTCAAAAGCGTTTTTGGGCACCTTAAGTTCTTCAGCCATCACCAAGGTGCTGGCTAAGGAGCGCACGTTGTGGGAGGCCGCACACAGTTGAACGTGAGCGTAGTTTTCAAGAAGAAGACGAGCGCATCTTTCGAAGTTGGCGTCAGATTCCTTTTTATTGGTGTAAACCGGAACGGGCCACCCCTTCTGTGCGCTGTCGATGGTTTCAAAGTCCCAGTAGGCTCCCTTAACGAGGCGAGCGGAAAGTCCCGTGCCTCTGTGCTTGGAAAAATCGATAAGACTTTGAAGGTCCGTGTAGGAGTCTCGCAGGTAGGCCTGAATCACGATTCCGAAGTGACGGTAGTTCCTATAGGCCGGCTCCATAAGAAGTTCGCGAAAGACCTCAAGGGTGAGATCTTTAAGCGCGTACTGTTCCATATCAATATTGATGAACACATCGTTTTTGATGGCGTTGTCAAAAAGTGGCCTAAGATTTTCTTTGATGTTTTCTTTGGTGCTTTCCCAGGCAGCGATTTCAATCTGTGAGTACACCGAGGAGATCTTTACCGAGATATTTACGCGGGGAATGGCGCCAAAGAAGTCTGTGTCCAAAAGTTCGTCCGCAGCCCAGTTTTTCGTGCCCTCGGACAGCCAGTCCATCAGCTCCATATAGCGACCCTTGTACTCGCTAGCCTCTTTATCACTGAGGCAGGCTTCACCCAAAAGGTCCACGGTAAAGGCGATGCGGGCTGATCTAGCTTTGGCAAGAACGGGCAAAGCCTCTTTTGGTGTCTCGCCGGTGATAAAGAGCTTGGCCATTTGGGCCACATTCTTTCTTATGGCTCCTGCCATAAGTCCCGGGGCCAGGGAGCCAACGCCCAAGCCAACATTGAAAATCGAAGGGAGTTTTTCGCCGCTCTCGGCAAAGTACTCTTTAAGATGGCGCGCAACTTCGGAGCCTGATTTTAAGTAGGGGAGTACATCCACGAAACGAAACATTTGAGTTTTAAACTGTTCGTTGCGCATGGACCAGTCCATGATTCGCCCGTACCACCAATCTTTATTGAAGATGGAACTGTTGCCCGCATCTTGTTCGACATCTTTGAAGATGTTGCGCCCTAAGGATTCAACCTCGCTTTGACGGTCCACCATGAGCCTCTCCTCCATGGAGCGCAATCTACTCATTTGTCCCTTAGAATCAAGCAGATTAGCAGCCCTAGGCGGGGGCCACAGCCCATTTCCAGGGCTGAAAGCTTTCCAGCTCCAGGGTGAGTTGGTCCCCCGGGTTCAGGGGGCCAACGCCTGCGGGCGTCCCGGTTAGTACAAGGTCCCCCGGCTCAACGGGGAAGCGCTCCTTGAGGTAGGCCAGCAGGTCCGGCAGCGGAAAGATCATCTGCTCCCCCCGGCCTCGCTGCTTTAATGAGCCGTTGACGGTGAGCTTAAACTCAAGACCCGGCCAGTTTTGAATCTGGGGATCCACCAGAGAAATCCACGGCGTCACAGCGCAGGAGTTTTTAAAGGACTTAGAAAGGCTCCACGGAAGCCCCTCGGATTTGGCTCGCTCCTGAATGTCCCTAGCGGTTAAGTCCAGGGCCAGAGCTAAGGCTTGGGGTTGAAGCCCAGGTCCTAAAAGAAAAGCCAGCTCCAGCTCATGGTGGATGGAACTACTCCAGGGGGGAAGGACAATGGGGGTGCCGTAGGGCACCAAGCAACCGGCGGCCTTCTGAAATACCACGGGGTGGGGCGGCTTCGAGACAGGCCCCATCTCAGCAATATGGGCCGCATAGTTTTTACCAATGCACCAGATCGTCATGTTAGATCCCCCGCTCCTTATTGAGACATTCCTTGCCTTGCTTTATGCTTAAGAGCTTTTATCGCCCTTAACAGTTGAAGTCACCTAAGCTCAGGGGCGTGTTATAATAGAGTCAAAGGGGTCCATCTTGTCCGATAAAATCAGTCGATATGTCAGTGAAGATCTTCAGTTGCGGCTTGTATCCGTCAACGCCACGGAAGTGGTAGAGCATATGCGCAAAACCCAAAACACCTACCCTCTGTCGACGGTGGCGCTTGGGCGCGCCATGGTAGGTGCTCTCTTAATGGCAAGTCACCTTAAGGGTGAGCAGGAGCTGTCCCTTGATTTTCAAGTCGACGGCCCTATCCAACGGGTCTACGCACAGGCGAATGTCCAGGGGGGAGTTCGCGGTTACGTTTTCAATCCGGGCGTGAGCCTTCAGCCTGGTCAAAACAACTTAGACCTTAAAGAAGCCATGGGCTCTGGATTTCTGACGGTAACGACCTACCTGCCCCATCAGGAAACTCCCCACCGGGGAACCGTAGAGCTCTTTTCGGGCGAGATCGGTGAAGACATCGCTCAGTACTATCAGAATTCGATGCAGAGGCCGACTATGGTATCTGTTGGCGTCAGCCTAGATTCAGCGGGCAAGGTGGCTGCCGCCGCCGGAGCTCTGGTGGAGGTAATGCCAGGGGCCGATGAGAAATTGATTCAGACTCTGGAGTCGAACCTTAAAAACCTTAAGGGGCCTTCCCAGGCCCTGGTGGAGGGTCAGTCGCCCGAGGAGTGGGTGCGCTCCCTTGCAGGCACGATTAAGCTTAATGAAATTCCCCATCCCCACCATGCCCACTACTCATGCCCGTGCGATCATCAGCGAGTTCTTAGATCCCTGGGGCTGCTAGAGGATGAGGAAATAAAAGAGGCCATTGCCACGGGCGAAGTCATAAAGGTGCAGTGTCAGATGTGCGGCACCTGGTACACGGCTGGCCCCGAGGAGCTCAAGGCCGTTCAAGAAATTAAAGCCCGTCAGTCTGTGCATTAGGCGCTTGCCAGCTCGTGTCATAAATTCAGATTGTTAAACTTTCGCAAAATGCGTAAAATACTTTTTATTACTCAGACTGTCTGAGTTTAATTTGTGGGGTTCTTTTTCCGAGGTCTTACTCTTGTCAAAACGAAATCGGGTTCTGATTGTCGAAGATGAGCGCGAAATGAGTGAGTTGTTTTGCGAAATACTTGAACCTGAATTCGACCTCGCCTTCCTTGAGACAGGCATTTCATTTTTGCCGACAGTTCGCGTGCATCGCCCTAATGTAATCATTCTGGACCAAATGCTTCCGGGAAAATCGGGGTCAGCGTGTCTGAGAGAGCTTAGGTACTCAACCGAGTTCTCCCGCGTGCCAGTGATCATGGTCACTGGCATCAGTGGGGACGAAGATAAGGTCACAGCTCTGGATGCAGGAGCTGACGATTATGTCACAAAGCCTTTTTTGCCTGCTGAACTTGTTGCCCGTATCCACGCATTGATCCGGAGAACCCGTATCGCTAATGGTGAGGATCTTGTCGATATGGACATTCAAGATCAGCTCGTTTGCGGTCCGCTCCGGATTGACCTTAAAAGCCACCGCGTGTTTTTAGCTGGTGAGGAGGTCACACTGACTCTCACTGAATTCAATATCCTTAAAACTCTGCTCTGCTCTCAAGGAGAGGTTCTCTCTAGGGAGCGCCTCCGTCAGGCGGCTCTGGGCAACTTAAACGTGTCGGATCGGACCATCGATGTGCACGTGGCAGCTTTAAGGAAAAAGCTCAGGTCCTTTTCTGAGCAGATTGAAACTGTACGGGGCGTAGGCTACAGGCTCGGCTCTTAGGGCCCTTATTTTGGCCCCCATTTGCGGAGCCCCCCGGCTAACTTTTAGACGCCCTCTTTAACTTCTATAAAATCAGCACCTTACCGAGCCGAACCCCTAGCTCTGAGGCGATTCCCTGCCTTCTGCACAGATTGTTAGTCAGTGCCGCGAAGGGGCGCTCTTCTCCTAACCTAGAAATCCCCATTGATATCAGTAGCTTATGAAGTGGCACTGTTCGGCTCGGGATTTGGACTAGGTAAGAGTGAAAGAGGAGTGGAATTCATGTCGAGGCGAACCCATCTATTTGTTTTAGTAGCAGCTTGCTCATTGGCTCTTGGCCTTCAGGCATGTGCTCCCAGAGCTCAGGAGTCCTGCAACTTCGTACAGAACAGCTACGGTCAAAGAGTCTCATGGGCTAAAGACCCTATCACTCTTTATGCTGACAACAGTGTGCCAGCTGAGGCTCTTCCCAGCATCCGCAGAGCCATGGAAACATGGAACAGGGCCCTGGGCGGACAGGCTCTTCAGTTGGGCGGATGGGTGAGCGGTGGAAAGCCGGGCCGCGACGGATCCAACGTCATCTATTGGTTCCGTGCGTGGCAAAAGGATCGACCCTTTGAGCAGGCCCGCACCACAATCCATTGGATGAGCACCGACATCTACGAGGCTGACATCAAAATCAACGGAGAAAACTTTTCGTACGCCTTTGGCGACCACCCCGTTGCAGGCCGCGTGGACTTTGAAAGCCTTATGCTGCATGAGCTGGGGCACGTGCTGGGACTGGCGCACACGCCAGCCAGTGAAGAGAGCGTGATGCATGCGTATTTGCGATCCAGCTCTCTTCGGCGTGAACCTATGAATATCGACCTAACTTCCCTTAGCTGTGAGTACCGAGTGGCGGGGTTAGAACAATAATTAATGAGATATGAAAACTTTAGGTAAACGGTTGGGTATAAAAACGATGACGAGCAGAGTTGAGAGGCCTTTTTAAGGTAATTTAAGTTGTGGCCCTGAAATCTGTCTAGCTACGATAACAAGCAATCAACGAGGTAGATAATGAGTTACGAAAGTACAGCAGGCGACCTAAACAAAGCTACTGCAAGGCCCGAAGACAGAGTCGTGGCGCCTGGCCGCAAAAGCGGTGAGTCGCTGGAACGCACTGTGCTGGATGATTTCAAAGCTCAGATGAAGCAGCTAGAAATGCTTCAGTCGCGTGTGACCTTTATGCTCAAAGAAGTGCAGGGGCTGATTCGCCGCTGATTTGAGTGGGCTAGGAGATCGTTCGCGGGTTGTGAACTTTCTTCGGCACACTGACCGTTAAAACCCCGTCCTCATACTTTTGCTGAAAAGACTTTTCCTGTACCGGAATGCCAAGGGGGATGTCGTGGCGAAAACTCTGAAAGCTGCGCGTTTCAATCTTTCCCGACTCCGATTCGATC
This sequence comes from uncultured Pseudobdellovibrionaceae bacterium, assembly GCA_964424215.1. GTDB lineage: Bacteria > Bdellovibrionota > Bdellovibrionia > Bdellovibrionales > JAGQZY01 > CAYRIE01. The sequence continues at coordinate 3,250 of CAYRIE010000059.1, read as the reverse complement.
TCCTCTTCCAACGAGCGCTTGCCGCTTAAGATGATTTTATCCTCAGTTACCCGCACCCGAATGTTCTCCGCTTCGTGCTCAGGAAGTGCTGCATACACCTCGAATCGGTCCGGCTTTTCCACAAGTTCTGCACGAATCCAGTTCACATTATAAAAGGGATCCTCAGAGCGCCCCTCGTACCGGTCAAAGGCCTTCACAAAGGAGAGCTTCTTGTTGAGTAAACTTTTATCCTGACTGATTTCTTGCTGCCTGAGGTTTTGCTCAAAGATTTTTTGATTGAAGTCGTACTTGCTTAGAAAGCTTTCCTTTTGGCGGTCCAAGGTTCCCTGGTTGACCGTATCCATCCTGTTTTTTTCGGCGAGGTATCGCTCTTGGGCCTGGGTTAAGGCGCGTTGGTGCTGCTGTTCGGCAGCCTTTAGCTCCTCTGAGCGCAGGTTCGTCAGTTCTTCTAGCTCTGTTTGATTTTGCTGTTCCAGTTGCACAAGGCGCTTTTGGTGCTGGGCCTCAAGGTTTTCTAGCGAAGTCTGATGCTGGCTCTGTAGGGTTCTGTGAGTTGAGGTGAACCTTTCGCGCTCAAGGCCCGTGGCCCCGGCATGCTTTTCTCTTAAGGCCGCAAGCTCAGCTTCCTGCTGAGATAGGGTCCTTGCTTTGCGCTCGGAAAAATCAAGTTTCACGGCAGCTAGCTGAGCCTCTTGAGCTTTCCTGGCTTGTCTAACGGCTTCTTCTCCCTTAAGTGTGATGGTCTTTACTCGCTGATCATTCCTCTGGCGAAGCTGTCCTATCTGTTCATGATAGTGATCGGTTAGCCTTTGGCTGTCCACATCGCCTTGGGCGCGAATTTTTTTCTGTTCCTCCTGGTTCTTTGCTAGGGCTTCGGCAGCTACCGCGCGAAAGGCGGCATTCTGCTGGCGAACCTCTTCTTTGTGACGAGTGTTGATAGCGCTGCGCTCTTGGCGCTGGGACTGAAGGAGGCTTTCAGTTTCAACCTGTCCTTTCTCCTTCTGATGAGCCAGCTCAGTCTTTTGCTGCTCCCGGGTGGCCTTCATGGCTTCGCTCTGTCTGCTGAGCTGATGGCGAAGTTCTTTGTCCTGTCTTTGCAGACCTTTTTGCAGCTCTTCGTAGCGAAGTTTAGCCTGGAGCTTTTTGTCCTCGAGCGTGAGGTCTTGGTCTTGAGCTAACTGCTGCTCACGCACCTTGTGCTCTCTGCGCAAGTGAGAAACAGCAGCTCTGTGTTCGTTTCTAATCTGGCCAATCTCTTGGGCATTTTGTTGACGAAGCTGCCGCACCTTTTGCTTTTGGTTTTGCGCAAGATTTTGCACTTCCCGCGCCTGGTCCGCCACCAGGGAAGGGTCCTGCCGCCTGGGGGAGATTTTATCCGCCATGAAAAGCTCCTCGCTCTAGAGTGTATCAAATCGAGACGCCACCGAGGAGACTAGGAAACAGGTGGGGAGTGGATGCGCCCTTGGTCCAGCTTGAATGGTTTAGGGTGCGTTAGCTGGCATTCTGGGAAGCCCTAGGCCTACTTCTGAGGGAGCCTCCAAAGTGGGCGCGGGGCAGGGCTCTGCATACCCCACTGTGCGGCCGTAGCACATCCAGTGGTCCTTGATGAGCACAAGCTCCCGAGGGGAGAGCGGATGATACTCGGGGTACTGATAGTGGTCCAGAGTGGAGATCACCTCTCTAGAGGTGCCCTTGTCCACGTGCCTGATTTCGAGCAAAAACACACGGTACTCTGCCAAGGCAAGGTCTGCAGAACAAAAAAGAAGGAGGCTCAAAATCCACCGCATAGATCTTTGTCGGTAGAAAATTCGAGCAGGTTTAGGTCTAGTGCTTCAGCTCACGTTGAGAGAGGATGGTGTTATCCACGAGGTGAAAGTAGGCCTGGATGAGAAGCCCACGCTCCTCCTCTGATAAGGACTCCAAATAGGATCTTTTAGCGGTGCTGTCTTTTTTTTGGAGCATGTCCAGCAGAAGGTTTTGAACCTTGTCGCGGTTCTCGAGTGTAAAAAAATTAAAGTCCTCGTTCTCCGCCAGCTTGAGCGCTTTAACGATGTCTTCTTTTTCGAAGAGGAAATGAAGCCCCTGGGCCGACTGGTGCACCAGATATTCAATTTGATCCATTGGTATCATTTCGTGCTGGGACAACTTAGCCTCCATGCTAAAGCAGTTATTTCATGTTGGCGTATGGACGACCCGTGTTGCAAGCCCAATTCGCGTCGCCATTGACATGCTTTGTCGTTTGCTTCTATCCTGACTTTGGTCAGTAACTTCCAAGTGACCAAGCCCTACGAGAAGGTTGGAATGACAGATGAGAAATCCGCCCCGAAAAAGCGAGAGCGTCCACAGGTTCGGCGTCGAAAGAAAAAACCTCAACGCCAGCGCGCCTCAAGCGAAAGTAAAATAGTGATCGATCCAAGTAAGGGCTTCACCTTTGATAATGAAGATGAGTTGTTTAAACACTTCAAAGCTGATGTGGAAGTGTTTGATTCTGAGTTCTTAAAGCTGCGCTCCAAGAAGGACTTTGATGACCGCCAGGCAGAAGAGTACTTCCATTACCTCGACACAGTTTTAGATGATCCAGATGAAATCTGGGAAGATACGAAAACACTAAAAGATAAGGTGGTGCACAACTACATCCGCGCCATCACAACAGAGAGCGGGCCCATCTACTATGTGGCGGTCGCCTTTGTTTCAGAGAGCATGCCCACTTTTATCTACCTGCACTTTCCGACCAAGGATGAGGAGCTTGTGGAAGAGTACCAGCGTGGAGAGCTCATCTTTGACCGCATCATTAAAGAAGTTGAAAAGGGCGCCGTGGAAGGTGATGCCTTAGGTGAAGGAGAAGAGCTTGCTGTGGGCCTTTACAAAGCCATGCTCACACTGCGCAGCTCCTCGGATATCCCTGAGGATGATTTTGCAAACTTTGCTCCCTTAAGAGAAGACTGCATCCAGGATGCCGATGAGATTTGGCGAACGACGGATTACACGGGGGAAGTTTTCGTGAACTTCATTCGTGAGTTTTCAGACTTTGAAGGCGGTGAGGATCTTTACTACATCGTCGTAACGCTTGAGGAGCCTTCCACCAACTCCCATGCTCTGTTGTTTTCATTTCCCACCAGGGATGTGGGCCTTGTGGAAAGGTACCGTCACGGCGAAAACCTTCAAGCAGAAGAAGTCGTCCAAGAAGCCAGCCACTAAAGGTTCCAGGGCGGAGGCAAGTTTTTAACGCAACAGTTCCTGCATGGCCTCC
>CAYRIE010000058.1:0-8779 GCA_964424215.1 uncultured Pseudobdellovibrionaceae bacterium | reverse complement strand
GCTGCTGGGTTCGCCGACGATGCAGTAATCGATCTTCTCATTGCGTGCTTCCAGGTCGCGAAGTCTTTTCTCGGTGGATAGCTGAGAGATCTGTTCCATAGTGTTCCTTAAGGATAGTTTCTTCCGTAAAGACGGGGAAAGGGAATGGTTTCGCGAATGTGACTGGTGCCGCAGATCCAGGCCACGGCACGCTCGAGCCCCAGGCCAAAACCCGAGTGGGGGAAGCTGCCGTAGCGCCTTAGATCGAGGTACCACTCAAAATCTTTTTTATCCAGACCATGTTCGAGCAAGCGCTTCTCTAAAGCTGGCAAGTCTTCTTCACGTTGTCCGCCGCCAATGATCTCACCATAGCCTTCAGGTGCAATCAGATCGCAGCTGAGACAGTGCAGCGGGTCCGTCGGATCGGGCTTCATGTAGAAGGCCTTGATGGCAGAGGGGAAGTGGTGCACGAACACGGGCTGATCAAAGTCTGCACTGATGGCCGTTTCATCCGGCGCCCCAAAATCGTCGCCATCTTTAAAGTCGGGGTTCACTTTTTTAACAAGCTTCACAGCTTCTAAGTAGTGCAGGCGCGGGAAGGGACTGAGTACCTTTTCAAGTTTGGAGGTGTCCCGCTCTAGAGTTTTCAGCTCGGCTGCGCAGTTCTTAAGTGTGCGCTGAACGATGTACTCGACGAACTCTTCGGCAAGCTCCATGTTGTCATAAAGGTCATTGAAGGCGACTTCAGGCTCAACCATCCAGAATTCGATGAGATGCCGGCGCGTCTTTGATTTTTCCGCTCTGAACGTGGGCCCAAAGCAGTAGACCTTGCCGTGAGCTGCAGCAGCGGCTTCCATATACAGCTGCCCACTCTGGGAAAGGTAAGCTTTGGTGTCGAAGTACTCCGTTTCAAAAAGCGTCGAGGTGCCCTCACAGGAGGACGGCGTAAAGATGGGCGCGTCGGTGTTGATGAATCCGCGGTCGTTGAAGAAGTCGCGGATAGCCCCGATCAGCTCAGAGCGCACTCGTAAAATCGCGTGCTGCTTTTTGGATCTGAGCCAAAGGTGACGGTGACCCATTAAAAAGTCAGGGCCGTGCTCCTTAGGAGTGATTGGGTAATTTGTGGAGGGTCCCAAAATTTCAAAAGATTCCGCGCCCAGCTCGTAGCCCCCAGGGCTACGCGGCTCAGCTCGAACCACGCCGGTCACTTTCACACTGGTCTCTTGGTGAATCTGAGAGTCGAAGGCTTCAAAGGCAGCTGCATCGCACTCGCCCTGAAAAAAGACGCACTGGCAGTAACCGGTGCCATCTCGCAAAAGGAGAAACTTCACCTTTTTTGAGGCGCGGGCGTTAAACACCCAACCTTTGAGTTCGACCTTTTCGCCAATATGATTTTTTAAATCGTCGACAAAATAACGCACGATCCCCTCGCAAGAAGCGGCTAAAGTACCTAAGTCTTATTGCCAGAGACAAGGCTTTAGCGAGCTTTAGACCAAGCGAGCCACAAACGGAAGCTCTGGGACAAACGCGATGCATTAATTAAGCTGAAGGGACGACAGAATTTGGTAGCTGCGCCAGACGTTCAGACGCCCGCCGGAGATGACAGGGTAGTCCACTTGGCGCTGGCCGATGACCGGCGGAGAGTCCACGCCCTCTAAAAGGGCCTGGCGAATCTCCAGCATGGAGGCCTCTGGGAAGGCGCTCTTTAGCAGGGCTGCGGCGCCGCTGACAAAAGGTGCCGACATGCTAGTCCCATTTTCGGGGCCCTCCCGCTGGCCAGGAACTGTGCTCCAGATGAAAAAGCCAGGAGCTAAAAGGTGCACTTTGGTTGCTGAGTAGTTGGAAAAGGCGCTGAGAAGGTCGGTTGGGCCCGAGGCGCCAACGGTCAGCTGATGGGGCAGATCAAAGCCTGCTGGGTAAACTCCGACCTTATCGAGCGACTGATGATCATTCCCGCTGGCTGCGACAAATAAAATGTCCTTTTTTTCCAGTTCCCGAACCGCCTGAAAAAGTGTTTCTGAACAAAAAGGTCCACCCCAGCTCGCGTTGACGATATGAGCCCCCTGGCTCGCAGCATAGCGGATGGCCCGGGCGGCCTGGGCCGCAGAGCCCGAATTTTCACTGATGGTTCTTAAGGGAAGAATTTTGGCGGCGGGCGCTACCCCGCGGCTCAATCCATGAACGTGATCGCCCGCGATGATGCCGGCCACCTGCGTGCCATGCCCGCGCAAATCGGTCATGCGTCCCGTGCCATCGATAAAGTCATAGCCGCTCACGTCGTCCACATAGCCGTTGCCGTCGTTATCTTGGCCGTCAAAAACCTCACCTGAGTTGATATAAAGGCTGTTTTTGAGTTTGATGTGCTCAACATCCAGACCCGTATCCACCACGGCCACAAGGGTGCCCGCTCCAAAGACGCCTTGAGCCCAAACCTCTGGTGCGCCAATGCGCTCAAGGCCCCACTGGGGGTTGGACAGATCGCTGAAGGGTTGAATAGAGCCCACGGCTTCAGGTAGCTGGATCGGATAGTCATGTTCAGCCCAAGCGATGTCCCTTTCACGGCTTTGGAAAAAGTTCTGGAGGAAGTCCTCTTTGCTCCTAGCTTTTACCACTGAGCTTTGACCGCTCTTCCAGTGAACCACGTACTGTGTGGAATCGGCGAGCCTTCCACAAGAGGAGCTAGCGTTCACAAAGCCCTGGTGCGTGTAACTTCCACTGCAGTGAAGAAGAAAAAATGTCAGTCCCAGCAAGGCCGTGCGAACACCGCCATGTTTCACATCCATGTGAAAGCCCCTTTCGGCAGGGCAGCTCCGCCGCCCGATCCTTTATTATGAGAGAAAAATGCGGCAAGGGCTCGCTAAGAGGCTCAAGGCGAGGCGAAACTCATCTAGGGGATAGTGGACTTTAGTCGGGAGCTTTCGTTAGAGGCGGCTGAGCAGCTCTCGGTGATCGCGCCGAGCTTCAGATAGGATGCGCTCACCCTCAAGGCGCAAATGCTCCCGCTCTTTTACGACCCACTCTCCGTGAACAAAGACGTGGCGCACGTCGCGGCCCAGGCAGGAGTAAACGAGTGCCGAGTAAGGATTCTCAACTGTGTGAACCGAAGGATCGGACCGCCTGACTACCACCACGTCGGCGAGTTTTCCTGGTTCAAGAGAGCCCAGCTCGTGGCTTTGACCGATGGCTGCAGCTCCCCCTAGTGTAGCCAGCTCAAAGGCCGTCTGTGCCGGAAGAGATTCAGGGCCTTCAAACGGCTTTTGAAGCAATGCTGCCAAACGCATTTCAAGAAACGGATCCATGCTGTTGTTGCAGGGCGCTCCGTCTGCTCCCAGGGCCACGCGCACATTTTCCTTCAAATAGCGGTGGATGCGAGCCACTCCGCTTCCAAGTTTCAGGTTGGAGCTGGGGCAGTGAACGATGGTGCACTGAGCGTGAGCGACCTGACTGATCTCTAAGTCGCTCAGGTGAATGCCGTGGGCAATAATAGTTTTGGGATTCAGAAGTTTCAGGTCATTTAGAAATTCGATGTTGCCTCGCCCAGTCCGCTTGCGAACAAGGGCAACTTCATCCTTGTTTTCTGAGGCGTGGGTGTGGACATAGATGCCGCGCTCCTCCTGCAGAGCCTGGGTGAACTCCAGCATCTCGTCCGTGCAAGAGATGACAAACCGCGGACACAGGGCGTAGTTGATCCGCTCTGTTGTTTGGTGCCATGTCTTGAGCAGCTCTTCCGTTTCATCACGGCTGGCCCGAAAGGACTCATAAAGTGGGCCCGAGCTGCCCTCTTTATCCATCAGGCACTTGCCGCCCCAGTAGCGCATACCCGATTCCTCAACTGCCGCCAGCACTTCGTGGGTGTGCCGAACCGTTGCCATGTCCACCACTGTGGTCGTTCCGCTCAGGTTCATTTCCAAAAGCCCAAGAAGTGCCGAGCTCCGGATCGAAGAAGGCGTGTGGCTGTGCTCCATGGGCCAGATCTTTTTTTCTAGCCAATCTAAAAGAGCCAGATCGTCGGCGTCGCCGCGAAACAGGGTCTGAACCAGATGGGTGTGAGCTTGAATCAAACCGGGTATGACAAAATGATCTGGGACATCGACCACCACCGCGTCGGGGGGCGGAGCGATGTGGGGCGCAATTTGCTTTATTCGCGAGCCCGAAATAAGAACATCACCTTGCAAAACTTCTCTCTGGGAGTTCATGGTGACGATCTGGCCGCCCCGTAGAAGGTAGCTCGCGGCCTGGCTCATAATTTGGCGACTACCTTTTCCAGGAAATTGCAAAAGGACGTCTCTACGGAGTGGGCCATCTCGGTGACTTCCTGGTGGGTGAGCTTACGAGGTGAAATGCCTGCAGCTGCGTTGGTGATGCAGCTAAGAGCGGCCACGCGTAGACCCATATGATTGGCGGCGATGCTCTCGGGTACAGTGCTCATTCCCACGGCTTTTCCGCCAATTTTCTGAAGGAAGCGAACTTCAGCCGGGGTTTCATAGGTAGGCCCGCTGACGCCGCAGTAGACCCCTTCGGAGTAACTGATCTTCAGCTCCTCCATCACTTCTGCCATGCTCTTGCGCAAACCTTTGTCGTAGGCCTCGGTCAAATCGGGAAAGCGTGGTCCTAGGTTCTTTACGTTTTGTCCGCGCAAGGGGTTATCACCCATAAGGTTGATGTGATCATCAATGATCATAAAGTCACCGGGATTTTGCTGAGGATCTAAACCTCCGGCCGAGTTGGTCAGAATGAGAATTTCCGTTCCGAGCATAGCCAGGGTCCGCACAGGGAACACCACCTCATCCATGCTGTAGCCTTCGTAAAAGTGCACACGGCCTTGCAGGATCGCAACGGGCACTTCATTGACGTGCCCGAGCACCAGGCGGCCCGAGTGGCCGCTGACGGTGGAAGCTTTAAAGTGGGGGATCTCCGTGTAAGGCAAGATTTCACTGTCTTGCACCCTGTCTACAAAGGCACCCAGGCCTGATCCAAGGACGATGGCGATGCGGGGTTTGATTTCCGACTGCAGGCGTATGAAGTTCACCGCCTCTTTAAGTTTATCGTCAACAGAAGTCATGATCCCAGCACCTTATGCACTAATGGTTTGCAAGAGAATTCATTCAAGGAGAATTTGTAGCTGGCCGCAAGCGTTTTTTCCGCAGCCTTCAGGCGGTTGCTGTCAGAGGCGTAGAGTGTGGCCAGTGGCTGGCCTCTTTGAACCCGGCTGCCCAGTTTGTGATGAATAAAAATCCCAGCCACTGGATCGATGGAGTCGGTGGTTTTGAATCGACCGGCTCCCAGCTCAAGAGCTGCAAGGCCCACTTTCTCAACGTCGATAGCGGAGACATAACCGTCCTCAGGTGCGAGCCACTCGGCTTTAAGAGGCGCCTCTGAAGGCAAGGCCTTAAGGTTTCCGCCCTGGGCCTTGCACACTTCTTCAAATTTTTCCAAAGCCCGGCCAGATACCAAAAGAGAGTGGGCCAGTTTGTAGCCTTCTTGAGGGCTGGCAGCCTTACCACCTAGGTGGATCATCTCTGCTGCAAGTCTTAGTGTCAGCTCTTGGCAATCACTGAGAGATTCAAGCGCGCACTCCGGACGGCTCTCCTGTCTGAGGATTTGCAGGCACTCGATCACTTCTAGGGAGTTACCAATGTACCGGCCTAGGGGCTGCTCCATATTCGTGATCAGAGCCCGCACTTTCACGCCTCTGTGCTGGCCGATCTGGCATAAGCCTTCGGCCAGGGCCAAGGCTTCCACTGTGGTTTTCATAAAGGCACCTGAGCCATACTTCACATCAAGCACCAGCCCCTGAATCCCTTCGGCCAACTTTTTGGACATAATGCTGGCGCAAATCAGAGGAAGGGATTCCACCGTCGCTGTAACGTCGCGAAGGGCATAAATTCTTTTATCCGCGGGACAAATCTCTTCGGTTTGACCGATGATGGCGGTGCCGACCTGTTCCACCTGGTGCGTGAACTTCTGTAGATCAAGGTGGATGTTGAAGCCGGGGATGGCCTCTAGCTTATCTAAGGTGCCCCCGGTGTGCCCGAGACCTCGGCCTGCGATCATGGGAACGGGTACGCCCGCTGCAGCCACAAGCGGTGCTAGGATCAAGGAGGTCTTATCGCCCACGCCCCCCGTGCTGTGCTTGTCCACGGCGGGGCCAGCAAGGCCTGAGAAGTCCAGCTGGCGGCCCGAACGAAGCATCTGCTCTGTGAGGAGAGAGGTCTCTTCGCTAGTCATCCCTTGAAAGAAAACCGCCATAAGCCAGGCAGCCATTTGATAATCGGGCAGCTCCCCTGAGGTGAACTGCTCGATTACAAATTTGATCTCCTCTGCCGTGTGCGACTGGCCCCGACGCTTTTTCTTGATGATCTCACCGGGTATAAACGAAAAGGTACCTGGAACCTTTTCGGAAAAGGAACCTGGAACCTTTTTGGGGACGTCGGCCAAAATTTTGCGGCACGAGCTGGTGCCAACACAGTTGGCGCCGGCATCCACCATGATTTTTAAGTCGCTGTAGGTGCGCACGCCGCCGCTAGCTTTCACGCCGCGCGGAAAGTGCTCTCGCATCAGGGCCACATCTTCTTTGCGTGCTCCGCCGGTAAAGCCCGTTGACGTTTTCACAAAAGCTGCGCCTTCTTCGTCACAGATCGCGCACAGCTGAATGAGTTCATCGGGGGATAGCAGATGGGACTCAAAGATCACTTTGACCGGAATTTGAACCGAGCTGATGACAGCACCTAGATCCTTACGAACCTTTTCCCACTGGCCGGATTTTACCAGTCCTAGGTTCACCACCATGTCGAGCTCATCGGCCCCTTCATCTTCACACCATTTGGCTTCAGCCACTTTAACCTCTGTAGCCGAGGCTCCCGTGGGAAACCCCACAACGGCGATGGCTTTAGAGGGTCGATCTTTGATTTGAGTAACGACGGTGGGTAGCCAGGAGGAGTGGACGCACACGCCGCGGGCTCCGGATTCGATAGCTTCCTGGCATAAAGCTAAAATGTCTGACTCCACAGCGGTGGGCTGCAAAAGAGTGGCATCGATCAGCGCAGCCACGCGCGCAACAGCGGCATCATGATTTGGTTCCATACACTCCCCAGTGGGCTTGAACTACCAACCTCGTCTGCAATTGTCAAAACGACTAAAACCCGCTTGCATCCAGCTATTTGCGCAGGGATGATGGCTTTATGGTGGCAAAGCACTTCCTCGTTGAAGGGGTCGTCCAAGGCGTGGGTTTCCGCAGGTTTGTGCGCAAGCGGGCACGAAATGCCGGAGCGCTAGGTTGGGTTCGCAATTTGACCGATGGGCGCGTTGAGGCCCTAGTCCAGGGCACCGACGACCAGGTTCGGCAGGTAGAAACCTACATCAGCCGAGGCCCGGATTCGGGAGAAGTTGAGGGGCTTAGCTCCAAGGTGGTCCCGGTGGACCGGGACCTTCGGGGCTTTGAGATCCTAAAAAATGGAGAGACAGTTTGGGAATTTTAAAGAGGATGTCCTTAGTTCTTTTATGCCTGTGCTTTATGGCTCCGGCCTGGGCACAGCAGCCCAGCTCCGCTGCGACCACCTTTTCAGGTCCAAAGCGGCACATGGCGACTATCATCTTTTCGGGTCTGGGGGGTGCCGTGCTCGGGTTAAGCACTCTGAGCTTTTACGGGCGGCCTCAGGATCATCTATCTAACATTGCGATCGGGTTTGGCGTGGGAGTGATCACGGGAACAGTTGTGATGACCTACCGGGCCGCCACCAATCCGCGTGAGTTTTACGCGGGGCCACCCGTCCTGCTGCCGACCTTGGAGGAGGAGCAGGCCCGTCTGCAACAGGTTGCGTCAACAAAGTCGACGCCCCTGGGCTCCTGGAAGCTTACCTTTTAACTTCAGCCTGATTTCTTAAAGGGATTGGCAAACTTTCCCGTGGTTGCGGCCATGGGGTTGGCCGCCGGACCTGGAGCCGCTTTGCTAGCAGATTCCTCCAGCTCTTTAGATCCCGCACGACCCAAAAAGGCGTAGCCGTCTTCTTTTTCGATTTTGTTTTCGCGGATGAGCTGATCGATATGGTCCTTAAAGGTCATCATTCCTTCAGCGCGGCCTGTTTGCATGGATGAGGGAATCTGGAAGGTCTTGCCCTCTCGAATGAGGTTGGCCACCGCTTTGGTGTTGAAGAGGACTTCATAGGCGGCCACGCGCCCGCCCCCACCTTTTTTGGGCAACAGAGTTTGCGCGATCACTCCCCGTAAGCTCTCTGAGAGCATGGTGCGGATCTGTGCCTGGCGATCTTCGGGGAATACGTCAATAACGCGGTCAACAGTTTTGGGCGCATTCATGGTGTGCAAGGTGCCAAAAACTAAGTGGCCCGTTTCAGCCGCCGTGATAGCAAGCGAGATTGTTTCAATGTCGCGCATCTCACCGACTAAAATGATATCTGGGTCTTCGCGGAGGGCCGCCTTCAGGGCGTTGGCAAAGGATTTCGTGTGGCCACCCACTTCGCGTTGGTTCACCAGGGAGAGTTTGTTCTCATGGGTGAACTCGATGGGATCTTCAATCGTCAAAATGTGCAAAGGCTCTGAGGCGTTCAGGTGATCAATCAAAGAGGCCAGCGTGGTGGACTTACCAGAGCCCGTGGGCCCGGTGACCAGCACAAGACCTTTGGGGGCTGCCACCATGTCCACGATGTTTTGGGGAAGGTTGAGCTCCTTCACCGTGAGAATCTTTGTGGGGATGTGCCGAAAGACCGCGCCGATGCCCTTGCGCTGCATGAACACGTTACAACGGAACCTGCCAACTCCGGCCAGCTCGTACACACAGTCGAGC
>CAYRIE010000057.1:0-8913 GCA_964424215.1 uncultured Pseudobdellovibrionaceae bacterium | reverse complement strand
TCACCCTGATGAGGGTACATTCCGCTTTGAAGATCCAGATGAGCTTTGGTCCCGCCTTTTGGTTTTTTAGTGATGATATGAATCACCCCGCCCATGGCTTCACTACCATAGAGGGCTGAGGCGGCACCCTTAATGACCTCAATCCGCTCGATGCTCTCTGTGGAAATTTGCGATAGGTCGTAACCAGCTACTGCTGTCTGGGCCTGGGGCACTCCGTCCACCAAGACAAGAACGTGCTGCTGACCTAGCCCCTGCAGAAGCGCACTCATTCCGGGGCGCCGTATGTCTTCCACGAGAGCCACACCTGCCACATCCTCAACGGCTTCAGCCACACTCTTATAGTGCCGCTCTTCTATCGTGCGCTCGGTGAGCAGTTCCGTTTTAATCGGGGCCTCGGAGACGATTTTGTCCGTGCGGGTTCCTGTGACGACAACCTCACGCATGGTGCTTGTGGAAACTTCCGGCTGAGCCCAGGTTGGGACGAGCCACAGCAAAGCGGTAAGGCCAGGTAGAATCTTGAGCCATGATGAAAGCATGGGCCACTTTAAACCGCCGCCAGCTCCCACCTGTCAAGGTGGCTACCTACAGGCCAGTGGCACACACCTTGGCTTCAAGAAATCAGCTGAGAGATCTCAGATCTGGCTATGTTGGAGTTGGCGCCGGCGGACGGGCCATTTTCAGAAACAATTTCATCACGGAGCCGCGCAAGTGAAAGGTTGTTGAGACTGACTTGATCCAAAAAAATTCTAGATGAAACTTTATTGGAGGCGCCAATGATAATTCAATGAGAATGCCCGGAGGGTGCTGCCCCTCCGTTTTAGAGCTTCAGGGCACGCAGCCTAAGGGCATTTCCGATCACTGACACTGAACTTAAACTCATCGCTACACTGGCGAACATCGGGCTTAAAAGAAGTCCAAGGGATGGGTACAAAATACCTGCCGCCAGTGGCACCCCTAGGGAGTTGTATATGAAGGCGAAAAAAAGGTTCTGGCGGATGTTCTTCATTGTGGCTTGAGAGAGCCTATGCGCCCTGACGATGCCCTTTAGATCGCCTTTGACCAAAGTAAGCGCTGCGCTTTCCATAGCCACATCCGTGCCGGTTCCCATAGCAATGCCCACCGACGCCTGGGCTAATGCGGGAGCATCGTTGATACCGTCACCTGCCATAGCCACCACTTCACCATTGGACTGAAGATCCTTAACGACCTGGCTCTTCTCTTCGGGCAAAACCTCAGCGCGCACCTGCGTGATCCCAAGCTCGCTGGCCACGGACTGAGCGGTGAGCAGATGATCTCCAGTGAGCATCATCACCTGAATGCCCTTTTTTCTAAAGTAGCTGATCGCTTCAGCGGCGGAGGACTTGATGGGATCCCGCACACATAAAACTCCCGCAGGCCTGCCATCGATGGCTACCAGCAGGGCCCCGTAACCTTTTTGGCGGTAATGCTCCGCCAGAGCCGACAGCTCCTCAGCCTCTACCCCCTGGCTTGTTAAAAGCTTGTGATTACCTGCTATGACAACGGAGCCGTCCACCATTCCAATCACGCCTCTGCCGGTGATAGCTTCAAAGTTCTCAATAGGGAGCTCTCTGAGGCCCCGCTCCCTGGCCCCTTCCACGGTGGCTAGCCCCAAAGGGTGCTCACTAAGCTTTTCAAGAGATGCTACCTTCTCCAGCAGCGCACTCTCTTCAAACCCCGGTAGAACTTCAATTCTCTCAAGCCTGGGTCTTCCTTCGGTGAGAGTTCCGGTTTTGTCCACTATAAGAGTGGTGACCTTCTCCATACTCTCAAGGGCTTCAGCGTTTTTTACGAGCACGCCTGCCGTTGCGCCCCGGCCCGTGCCAACCATGACGGACATGGGAGTGGCCAGCCCCAAAGCGCAGGGGCAGGCAATGATAAGGACCGCGACGGCGTTAACAAGGGCGTAAGTGAACGCCGGCTCAGGACCCCAAGTGAGCCAGGCAATAAACGTAAGGACAGCAATGACAATCACCGCAGGCACAAAGTAGCCCGACACCTTATCGACCAGTTTTTGTATCGGCGCTCTGCTGCGCTGGGCTTGGGAGACCATTTGGACGATCTGAGAGAGAAGGGTGTCTTTGCCCACTCTTGTGACCACCATAGTGAAACTGCCACTGCTGTTGATCGTGGCCCCGGTGACTTCGTGGCCCGGTAATTTTTCAACAGCTATGGATTCGCCAGTGATCATGCTCTCATCAAGGAGCCCTCTTCCTTCTTTCACCGTCCCGTCTGTGGGCACTTTAGCTCCGGGCCGAACGCGCAAAAGATCTCCCACCTGTATCTCATCGAGCGGGACCTCCGCTTCCTTACCATCAGCAGAGATTCGAGTGGCGGTTTTTGGAGCAAGATCCAGAAGTGCACGAATCGCGTTGCCGGTTTGGTGCCGAGCCTTTAGCTCTAGAACCTGGCCCACCAACACCAGCGTCACTATGACGGCGGCAGCTTCAAAGTAGACCGTAACTCCCCCGTGATGATGAAAGGCCTGGGGAAAGATCCCTGGAAAGAAGGTCGCCACCACCGAATAAAGGTAGGCGGCACCGGTGCCTAGAGCGATCAAGGTGAACATGTTCAGATGGCGCGTGCGAAAAGAGTCTATGCCGCGCTTAAAAAACGGCCGCCCTCCCCAAAGAACAACGGGCGTGGCTAAAAGAAACTGTAGAAGGTTGAGCCAAAATGAGGGAACTGCGTTTTGGACGGGCTGCCCCGGGATCATATCGGACATGGCCAGCAAAAAGAGCGGAACCGTAAAGAATGCGCTGACTTTTAGCCGCCGGGAAAAGTCCACCAGCTCCGGGTTGGGTTGATCTTGGAGGGTGATCTCCTCGGGCTCAAGGGCCATTCCGCAAATGGGGCAGCTCCCCGGCCCCAGCTGTCGCACCTCCGGATCCATGGGGCATATGTAATAGGTGCCTGCTGGAGCCTCGGGCTCCTTGTACTCTTCAGGGTAGAGGTAGCGCTCGGGATGATCCTTAAAGCGTCGTTGACAGTTAGGGTTGCAAAAATAGTACGTTTGCCCTTCAAACTCAGCCGTACCGCCCGGGGGGGATGCGGTGTTGACACTCATGCCGCAGACGGGATCTACAGCGAGATTTTCTGAAGCACCTAACGAGTCGTTCTTTTTAGCACTGCACATAATAGAAGCCTCTTTTTCTCTGATGACTCTCTTTTAGCACAGCCAAGGGGCAGTTTACGAAAAAAAGGCCGCCACCAGGAGGGGGCGGCCAAGGAGGGGACGGGGGCTAATGAGACTAGGACGAGCTGTCTTGGGCTAAATTTTGCTGAGCTGGTTTCACACCTTGGATGATAAGTTGAATTGTTACCTTATCTCCTACAACCGGTCCGGCTTCCACAAGACTGTTCCAGCTGAGGCCAAAATCCTTGCGGTTGATTTGGGTCGTGGCTTCAAAAGCAATCTTCTGCTGCCCGTAACCATCGACCACGGAGCCTAGATAAACCGTGTCAAACGTCACCTTCCGAGTGACCCCTTTGATTGTTAGGTCGCCGGTCATCTTAAAAGATTTAAGCTTCCCTTGGATTCGGGAGCTGACAAAACTCATCTCTGGAAACTTTGCGGCGTCAAAGAAATCCGCACTTCTTAAATGTTCATCGCGGTCCACCACTCCCGTGTCCACGGAGTCGATCGTCACCTTGGCACTCACTTTGGATGAGGCGAAGCTATCCCCTACCGTGATTTGACCGTCAAAGTTTTTGAACTTACCCTCCACCTTAGAAATCACCAAGTGAGGCACCGTAAAACCAAAACTTGAGTGAGCCTTATCTAGTTGATACTCCCCCGGTGGCGGCGCTTTTTGTGCGTGTGCCAGTAGGCTGAGGGAGAGAATCATAGCGCCCGTAAACAAGGGCCCGAAGCTTTTTCCTAAATTCATAAAGTCCTCCAAAACATTATTAGGTTGATGTCTCTATCATCGGCCAACAAAGTGTGTTGCGGTAGGGGACCAATTCAGATATTATTGTTCTAATTTATGGAACAATCTAAAATCGACTTCGGACTGCTAGAAACGTTTATGGCCGTGGCTGAGACGGGGAGTTTCACCCGGGCTGCTGCACGTATGAAACGGCCCAAATCCCGCGTCAGCAGGCACATCTCCCAGCTCGAAGAGAGTCTAGGTTTGCAGTTGATCTACCGCACCACCCGCCAAGTTCAGTTGACCGAGGCGGGCGAGCGGCTGTTTCGGAGCAGTCGGATTCATATGGAGGGACTTGAGAATGCGCTGAGCGCAGCTTCCGAAAAGCAAAACGAAATGAGTGGCTTAATTCGGATGACGGCCCCAGATGATCTATCCACTGAATCCCTCTCGGGCCTGATCGATGAATTCTTAAAAGCTTATCCGCAGATACGGTTTGAGTTGATCGTCACCAACACGGTGGTCGACCTACTTGACCAAAAAGTGGATTTGGCTCTGCGCGTGGGCCGACCGCTAGATAGTACCTTTTTAATCCGCAGACTCGGACACCTTAACAGCATTCTGGTGGCCAGCCCCCAGCTTATAAAAAAGCACGCTCGCCCCATAACCCTCCAGTCCCTACCCGAGCTGCCGTGTTTGACCTTTTCCCTCTCAGAGGATTTTTGGACTCTCAAGCATGTGCAGCAGGCCAAGAGGCGCAAGGTGAAAATCAGCCCCATCGTCCGATGCACCAACCATTTCATGCTCCGAACCTTAGCGCTCCAAGGGCAGGGCATAGCCCTTCTTCCGGCCTTTCTCGTAAGAGACTACCTGGCTTCGGGTGAGCTGGTGAGAGTGCTTTCTCAGTGGACTTCAGAGGCAATCCCTGTACAAATTCTTTTGCCACCGCAAAAGAATACAACGGCACGAGTGCGCCGTTTTGCCGATTTTCTAATAGACGAGATGAAATCAACCCTCTCGGCGAGCCCCTGACGGGGCGGGAGAGGTCTTCCGCTTTAGTTGGTATCCGACACCAGAAGGCGATTGGCTTCCTCTTCATCAAGGATTACAAAGCCCTTCTTTTCGTCGTTAAAGGAGTAAACGTCGGCAGTCTTTATATCAAACCACCAGCCGTGAATCCGGAGGGTGCCGGCCTTCAACCTGGCTTGAATCTTGGGGTAGGTTTTCACATGCTCAATTTGAACGAGCACGTTGATCTGAGAAACCTTGTTTGCAAAGCTGATGTCCGGATCTAGTGAGAAGTTCTCCTGGGCCCTGGCCAAAGCATCATCCCCATGCCGGAGCCAGTTCCTAAGGTTTTTAGCCTCTAAGGACTCGCGCCCCTCTAGCAGCGCCTTTATGGCTCCGCACTCAGAGTGGCCGCAAATGATAATGTCTTTAACGTTCAGATTGAGGACTGCAAACTCAAGGGCGGCCGCCTCGGCCACATCGTGATCGGCGCAGCCCCCGCCCCCGTCACAGTAAGGCACCATGTTGCCGACGTTGCGAACAACGAAAACATCACCGGGATTGGTGGATGCGAAAGTGTTGGGCACCACACGGCTGTCTGAACAGGCCAAAAGCAAGGCATCGGGCTCTTGCCCTCCAGCCAGCCTTTCTAGTTTTTGCCTGTATCCCTGCTGAGCGCTTCTGCGAAACTCAACAATTCCTTGAACGAGCTTTTTCACAGCTCGGACCATTTTCCGGTGGCGGGAAGATGTCAATAAAATTGAGAAGAACCTGGGAAATCTACCGCTTCATCTCCGCTGTAAGGCCCCTGTGAGGGGCCTTACCACCAGCGCCGAACTTTGCGAATCTGATGGCTATCGTACTCAACGATGTAGAGGTTGCCCTCGTGGTCAAAGGCAAGGCCGTAGGGCTCAAACAGAGTTGCGTTGGAGGCACTGACGCCCTCCTGCTCATCACCTAGTGGAGCCCCCGCAGCCACCGGGGAGGCATCAGATGAGCCCACCCTTAAAGTTGTGTTCTGCAGATCATCATAGCGGTTGCGACAGGTGACGTTGTGAGGACCACTTACGCTCTTAGTAAAGCAGTACTGAGAGTCAAAGGCAGCCACACCCCTGATGCGGTGGCTAGATCCTGAAGTCACCACCGTCCCAACTGAGCCCGCCGGAATCACGATACCTGAAATCTCCACGGGAGCTGATCGCTGGTTGACGTACCTGAGGTAAGAGGTTCCCGAGTTGTAGGCGTCCACAAAGAAGAAGTTGCCGGCCTCCGCATAAACAGGATCCAGCGCGAGGCTTGTAGGGCTTCTTAAGCGAACCGCAGGATCTGAGATCTGTCCGTCGACATAGCCCGCTGTCTCACAGTCTCCGGTCAATGTGGTGATTTCACCGGAGGGGTCCACCTTGGCCAGGCAGTGGCTGCTGATAAATGAAATGTAGGCGTTGGTTCCATCGTAGATCACGTCCTCGGGCGCATAAAGCTGTGAACTGGTCGCAAGCCCGCCGTTGTTGTGATACCCGCAACCTAAGGACCAGTCACCAGCCACGGTGGCAATCCGTCCCGCGGGCACCGTGGTGCCTAGGAAGGGAACCGGAAGGCCCATGAAGTTACTCATGCGGACCACACAGCTCATGCCGGCTCCGGTCCCGCTTTGCTGATCGGTGTATAGCAGGTTGCCATCAGTGAGGGCAAACACGCCTCTAAGTCCGGGACTTGCCGAATAGGCGCCTCCGGGATCAATAGGATTGGCCCCCGCGCTCGCGTTGCTCCTGCCAATTCCTAGCGCTGTGGTGACCCAACCTGAGATCAAATCCAGCATACGGATGCGGCCGTTCAACATGTCGGTCACATAAAGGAGCTTTCCGATCTTATCAACGGTCACGCCACGGGGATTGCGCATGATCACCTGCTGGGGCGCTTTGCCGCCATCCCCTGAGTTGCCATACTTAAAATCCTCGCCCGCAAGCGTGGTCACAAACCCACTAGGCCCTGATAAATCCAGCAGGCGCAGCCGCGAGTTGTTGTAATCTCCAATCAGGAGCACCTGCATGGCAGGAAAGTAACTGACCCCATTCGGTTGGTTCACGCGAGTGAGCCTCCCCAGTAAGTTCCCGTTAAAGCCGTTCGAACCTGCTGTGATCAGGCCTGAAGTGTAGCCTGTAATTTCAGTGCCGCCGTAGGTTACGGCAGAGGCTGAGTTGTTCACAAAAAGAACGCGGTGGCCAGCAGTGTTGGATGCAAACCAGCCCTTCACAACTCCGGGAGATGACTCCACGACGGAAAGGCCCTTGGCACTAGCGCCAAATCCCGTGTCCGCAAGAGTTCCCTCACCGTTGCCACAGCCTCCTCCGGTCAGGCTGGCCGTCTGGCCTGCAGGAACGCTGACCGCCAGGGCTCCCCCGAAAAAGGAAATAGCACCCGCCGTGGTGTTGGCCACGCGAAGCCTGCAGTTGCTGCCGCCGTCAATCCAGTAGAGTACACCGCGGCTGTCCACACTCATAGCCCAGGCCCCATCGACTCGGGCCGTTCCCGCACTGCCAAGGGTGCCGTTAGCGCCGTTACCTGGCCTTACCAGCACGGAGCCAGTCCACTCAGCAGGATCCGAATCTGAAATATCGAAGGCCCGAATGTAATGGTCTGCCGTGGCGTTGGACAGATAAAGAATGCGCCGATCTGTGTCTAACGCTAAGGCCGTGGGGTTAGGGCAGCCGTGATCTAGAGCCGCGCCGTCTTCGGGCGCCTCATTGCTATTGGTGCCACGACATGCCACGCGCATTCCGGCGCCGCTGGAGTCAACTCGCGAAACGACTCGAGCGCTGTACTGAGCGATGAAAAGGGATTCTGTCACTGGATCCCAGGCCAGCCCCTCAGGGCGATACAGTTTGTACAAATTATTTTTAGAGCCATTGGGTGTGGATCCAGAGGCTCCGTTACCCACCAGAGCCACGATCTGTCCCGGCTCGATAAGCACACCTAGCCGGGTGACAGCAGCTCCAGACAGATTCTGATACCAAACGATGTGGTTGGCCTGATCCGAGGCAAACACTCCGGCGGAGCCATCGTGGACCACATGAGAGGGATGTATGTTGACCACTTCAGGGGTGCTGCCGGGGACTTGTCCACTTCCAAGACCCACTCTACCCACAAGAGTGCATATCTGACCTGCAGCCAAGTTGTTGCAGGCATCACTCATGTAGTTGACCTCTATGGCCCATTGATGGTCCGTGTGCTCCGTGCCGTCACTGACACGCACCCTGATTGTGTGCGCTCCCACGAGCGCTTCACCGGGCGAAAAGACAGCTTGACTGCCCGTAGCCGTTGGCGAATCCAAAAGAGCACCTGACACACTTCCATCAACGGTCCAGCTGTAAGTGAGCGTGTCACCGTTCAGATCGGAAGCGTCGATCCTATACGTTTTGGTGGACTGATAGTTCATTTTTAAATCGGTGCCGGGCGGATCAGGATTGGTCAGATCCGGAGGAGCGTTGCGGACCACATTGAAGACCTGCTCATCAAAGCTGTCGGAATCCTCGACCCGCGCCGTAAGCACGTGAGGTCCCACGGAAAGCGAGCCAGCCGTTAGCGTGTAAAAGGAGCTGGAAGCTCCCCCCACCGGAGTCCCATCCAGATGCCAAGAGTAAGTTATCGGCGCTTTTCCTAGAGCGTTGACACTGAAAAGTTGAGATCCGCTGCTTGGAATGATCACCGGAAAGATGGAGGGCGTGTAGCTTGTGATCTGCGCCGTAATGGGGTTGATGATATTGACGGACCAGGTGTGGGTGACGACATCAAAGCCATCACTTACTTCCACCGTCACAGTGCCAGCACCCGACAGCACACAGGCAGGTGAGAAGGTGGCCACACTTTGCCCATCCGTAGTCACAATAGATGAGAAGGCAGCGGGGAAGACTGCAGAATTGAACTTCCAGGTGAAGTCCAACGCATCTCCGTTATGATCCGAAGCCTCCACCGTCAACACCAGAGATCCGCCGCCACATGAGACGTTGTTGCCACCTGC
>CAYRIE010000056.1:0-8957 GCA_964424215.1 uncultured Pseudobdellovibrionaceae bacterium | reverse complement strand
GATGAGTTTTAAAGCCCCGAGGCTCAAACTTCGGGGCTTTTATTTTTTCTGCCTTAAAAGAGAGTTTCATTTCTATCCAGTCTAAGCGTCCCAATTTGAGAATCTGTTAATAGGCAGGCCTGTTTGCTAGGGCGCCTAGTTGCTACTTTCCTTTGGAGAATCGGGAGCTTGGGGATGATTCACGCCTGGCCTGTTTCAAGATAGCGCGGCTGAGGATCTTGCGGGAAGAAGATGTCCCTGAGAAAATCAGTAGTGAGCTCAAAGGAGCCTACAAAGTCTATCGGTCCCTAGCGTTTGCTGTCCGTACCTGAGGACCTAAAGAGAAAGCTTGTTGGGAGTTTTTCTTGGGGAAAGCCGTGCCCAGCTCCACACACTTATCTCTTTAAGAAAGAAGCGAACCTAACATCCATGTGATCGCAATTTGGGTGTGACGAAAAAACCGAGGGGGTACCGTGAGAAAGCGTCAATTTTTTAGAAAAGCACTGCAGAAGAATCAAAGTGTGGAGTTCTACACTGTAGTCAGTCAGGCTCCGCTTGAGTGTCACCTGGTCAACCTGTCCGCGGGCGGTATTGCCCTAAAATTTGCCTCAGAGAATCTGACCACCACTTTTTGCCAGGGCGACATCGTGTTTGTGAACCTTAAAGAGCTCGGGATCAATTCGACCGGCATATCAGCAAGGATCACGAGAGTCTCCCTAGGAGAAAAGCATGTGGAACTAGGGATCAGTTTCGTTAGCTCATCTAGTCAGTTTCAAAAAGAAGTGGAAGAGCTCATCGGTTGGCGGCAGCTAAAGTCCTCGCTTAAGAAGCCCAGGGCAGCTGCGACTCAGATCTACAACGGTGAACAGCAGGCCTCAGAGCTACCCAGGTGGCTCGACGCTTTAATTCATTCCCTGCGCAGGCGATCCAGCCATTATATGCGAGTTGAGAATCCGGCAAGGCCCAAGGCCCATTTGGTGGAATGGATTGAAACGAGCCTGGATAAAGAGCAACTGGGCGTCTCTCTCACGCAGAGCCTCTGAAGTTTTTTGAATTATGGGCCAGAGTGTAAAGGATTTATTTCTGGCCGTAATATAAGAATATCTTATATTCATAGCTTAAAAGAGCCGCCAGATCCAATGTAGAGCTTCTGACGTGGATCTTCGCGCCTTTCCATAACTATAAGTAGCACCTATAGTTTAGATAAAATCATTCGATTTCACCTTGGTGGCAGCGGTTGGTAAATCATTAGCCAACCCGAGGAACGGGGCAACAGCAAAGGGGCACAAAGATGCGGTCACTTCCACCAAAACAAATAAAAGAAAATGGAACGACGGCTTCTTCTTTGCGTCACCGGCAGCTGAGCGAAGGGACTCGCAAAGAGGAAAAAAGAGCCGTCTGCAATCCTACCATAACGTCACGTCTAGCATCCTACCTTAGCAGTCTGCCATAGCGGGCTGCTTCCCAAAGGGGCTTTGCCTTCTAAGCAAAGTCTTCCCTTCTACGGCTTTTTAGAGAACGGAAGAGGGGCTCTGAATAAGAGCCCCTCTTTTTTTGTAAAGCTTACCGACCGGGCCACATCGAGCCTGACCATCAGTGGTGCCACCAGCCGAGTGATGGTAATTTAGGCTCCATGAGCAAAGACAACAAAGACTCCTCCAAACCTGACGAAAAAGAAGTGTCGCGACCTGAAAACATCAGGAGGGACATGGAAGATTTGATCAAAAATAAGTTCGGCGATGGCGTGCAGTTTTTTTCCATGCCCGGCTTTGGTGCCAAAAAATCCCCCGATGAAATCGAGGCTGAGGCCGCTGAGGCCCAGCCCAGAAAGTTTGATCTGAACTTTGATTTGAAGCCCAAAGAGATTAAAGCCCATCTGGATAAATATGTGATCAAGCAGGATGAGGCCAAAAAGGCCCTCGCGATTGCCGTGTGTGATCACTACAACCACGTGATGGACCGGCTGGAAAATGCCGAGGCCCAGGAACTTGATTACGCTAAACAAAACGTGCTCCTTTTGGGGCCTACGGGGGTGGGAAAGACCTACCTGGTTCGCCTGCTAGCAGACCTTCTGGGTGTGCCCTTTGTTAAGGCAGACGCTACAAGATTTAGTGAAACGGGCTATGTGGGTGCCAACGTTGACGACTTGGTTAAGGATCTGGTCCGCCAGGCAGATGAAGATGTAGAGGCCGCCCAGTACGGAATTGTCTACCTTGATGAGGCTGACAAGATTGCAGCGCCCCCGCAGCAGGTGGGCCGCGACGTCACGGGACGAGGCGTGCAGTTTGGGCTGCTTAAGCTGATGGAAGAAACTGAGGTGGATTTGCGAAGTGGCCACGACATTGCCTCTCAGATGCAGTCCTTTATGGATATGCAGCGGAAGGGCAAAGTGGACAAGCAGGTGATCAACACCCGCCACATTCTCTTTATTGTAAGCGGTGCCTTTAGCCATCTTAAAGAGATCATTCAGACCCGACTGGGCCGCCAAGAGATTGGCATCACCTCAGAGTATTTTGAAAAGACGGACGGGGAGATTGGCGACAATATCTTCTCTTTTGCGCAGACCGAAGACTTTATTAAATTTGGCTTTGAGCCGGAGTTTGTCGGGCGGCTTCCGATTCGCGTGCACTGTGAGCCCCTGGACGTAGATGACCTGTTTCGTATTTTAAAGCAGTCCCGAGGCTCTATTCTCAGGCAGTACAAAAGAGCCTTTAAAGCCTACGGGATTGATTTTGTGGCTGAGGACGGGGCGCTTATGGAAATTGCCAAGCTCGCTCATAAGGAAAAGACGGGGGCGCGGGCCCTTATGACGGTTTGTGAAAAGATCCTAAGGGACTTTAAATTTGAGCTTCCGTCTTTGGGTCTAAGCAAGTTCATTTTAACTGCGGATGTTGTTAAAGACCCCAAGGGTGAACTTGAGCGGATCATGTCGGATAAAGATTATCTGGCTCGCCTTAAAAAGTATGATGAGATTCGGCAGTTCGGACTTTCCTTTAAGAAAGATAAGGACCTTAAGATCGACTTTTCCGAAGATGCGGTCGGCGAGCTGCTTAAGCGCGAACAGGAGCTCGGCGTGAGCCCAGCTGCCTTCTTAGAGCAGCAAAAAGAGAACTTAGGGAGTGCTTTAAAACTGATCGAGCAGAGCACGCACCGAAAAGAGTTTCTGCTAGAAAAGGATTTTGTGCTGGATCCGACCCGGTATCTTGAAAACCTGGTCAAAGAAAGCGTTCACTGATCCTGCCTGAAGTTTGCAGGCTTTCAAGAAGGCCAGAGCAGGCGTCCTCTAACAGATCTAACACCCTATCGAACCCATCCATGCCGCCGTAGTAAGGGTCAGGAATGTGGTCAGCCTCGGGAAACTTTTTGCAATACTTGGTGATGCGCTCCACTTTGCCGTGAAACTCCTTCATCGCATCCAGCTCCAGAGTGTCGTAGTAGTTACGATCATCCATCACTAGAATCAGATCAAAGGCTTCAAAATCTTCCCATTTGAGGGGGCGACTCCGGGTAAGAAACTTAAGGCCCCGCTTTTCACCTACCTGGCGCATGCGCTCATCCGGCAGGGCTCCGTCATGGTACCCACTGGTGCCGGCGGATTCACAGGTGACTTTGTTAGAAAGGTTTTGGCTTTCAAGGAGCTGATTCATTATGGCTTCGGCGGCGGGGGATCTGCAGATGTTTCCCAGACAAACGAAGAGTAGCTTCATGTCAGGCAGGCTCCTTGAGGGACTTTCGCATCCCCCACATGAGCTGACTGACAAAGGGTCTTCGGTCCTCTCCTGTGGCCACCAGTAGAAGCTTGGTGATCTTAAGGTTAGTTGAGTCGGTGTAAAGCAGGATCAACAGCTCTCTTAAGTAGTTGGTGTTTAGCGTGATGTAGTTATCGGTTCCAACTCCGAGCTTAATGCCCTTTTTCTCCCACCATGAGAAGGGGTGGTCTTTGTAATCTGCGAACTGGCCGGTGAGCCGTTTGTTAGAGGATGGAAGTGCGATGAGGGAGACTTCCTTATCTATCATGCGGTTTAGGATGTCGTGCTGGTAGCGCTCGATCTCAACGGCCATGTGGAATTTGACCTTGGTGAACTGCACCCTTTCTTCCTCATTAAGGGGCACCCCTTCAGTGAGCTTTTCAAGAACTCCGGGGTAGCGGGACCAGTCCATGTCTCTAAGTTCACGGTCCTCTGAGGTGCCAGGCTCAAGGGCTCTTCCCTCCCGGTTGAACGTGAGCACGCGCTGAAAGAGGCTGTGATAATAGAAGTTGGGGTTGATGCCTAGGCTCAGGCCATGCTCGATGGCGTCGATGTGCCAGATGTTCATGGCGTTATCGACCGCCTGGATGCCCTTTCTCAGGGTGTACCAGGTTTCACCATGGTGGCTGCGGATGCCAAAGCCAAAGGCCTGTAGTTTTCGAAAGCCCTCTTTCATTTCATTAAAGTGCTGCTTGCGGTAAAGGTCCTTTTCGCTGCCTACGGTGTCCACTTCTCGCACGTGCTTTTTGAGCTCGGGAAACTTTTCCAGCATCTCAAGTATGGATTTCACCTGATAGTTAAAGTGCTCGGCCTTGCTGTTAAAGTTCTTGGAGTCATAAAAGCTCGGCTCTTTGCGAAAGCAGGGCGCAAGGATAAATTCAAAGGTAGGGTGCTCTTTCTGGAACTTCTTAAAGCCGTCATAAAGACCCATCAGGACGTCTTCGGGCGAGATCTCCTCAGCTCCCGGCACCTGTTCAATGGAATCACTCGTGGCGCGCGACAGGGTGAATTTTAGCCGGATAGCGCCCACGTTGTAGCGTTTAAACAGCTCAGAGGCCATGTGATAGGTGGCCTCCTCGTGAGCCTTGCGATCGACCAGGATGAGCTTGGGCAAAAAGAGGATCTGCAAATACTTATCAAAGCCCTCGCCCTCTTTAAGGCGAATGAGGCGATCGATGTCTGCTGCTGACTGGATCGGAAGAGCATCCTCGCCGTAGACTTCCTTGATCTTGGCTTCATAGAGCTTCTTTTGAGGTCCCTCTAATAGCTTTTTAAGCCTTGGGTAAACAAACTCTGCCGTTAGGGAGCCGGTAAGATGGATATGCTCCTCTCTGTAGGGCAGAGGGAAAGACTTAAAGAATCTAAACAGGGCGTCGCTGAGCGGATGGGCCAGGAGCGGCTCGATAGAAACCTGGTTGACCTGAAAAGCAGCTAGGATTTCTCGAAATTCGCTGACCGCATCCCTTACATGCTCACGGTTGTTGAGTAGCGGTGAGCGGGACAAAAGCTCTAGCGTGTTATCAAGTGTCAGACCGTTGGTCTCTGCGATCATGTGCACAAGGTGGTAATGAAGCTGGTCGATCAGCTGCTCTCTCTTGGGATCGGCACTTTTTTCCATGCAGGAAAGATATCACAGGTTGCAGGCGAGGGGGTAGTGAAAGCGAAAGGCCGTTGGCTTCATGGAATCTTGGAAAGTGGAGGGACCGGGTGAGGTCAAAAGCCTAAGGTCCCTAATTAAGCGGTCCTGCGGCCCAGCGCGAGTAGGTACTCGGCCCATACTTGCGGCGCGGGTGAGCTGAGCTGCAGCTCTTTTGGCGGGAGCCACAGGGGCTCTTTGGGCGTCGTAAGAAGGGGCATCCGTGCTTGTTGAGGCGTGCGGTTGCCCTTTTTCTGATTGCAGGGCCTGCAGCTTGTGACAACGTTAAGCCAAGTTTTCATCCCACCTTTGCTCGCAGGTAGAATGTGATCTAGCGTAAGCTCGCGCCGGTCAAACAGGTGCCCGCAGTACTGACAGGTGTGATCGTCCCGAAGGTAAATATTTTCTCTACAGAACCTGACTCTGAGGTGCCGTCCCTGTGTGATGTATTTTTTGAGCTTTAAGACACTGGGTAGGCGGAACTGAATCCGCTGACTTCGGGCGTAGGTGTTGTGGTACTCAAGAATTTCTGCTTTGTCTTGGAACCAAAGAATCAGACCTTTGCGCCAGTCCAAAACCTTCATAGGCTCGTAACTGGCATTAAGTAAAAGCACACGGTTCAAACTGGGGTTGAAAGTTCACCTCCCCGCAAAAGCCCTACCCTTCTAGTATACGGCCTGGGGCTGCTTCAAATCCACACGAAATTTTTGAGGGCAGATAATGGGGCTGATCCGGCCCTAAGTCTGTGGGTGCACCAATGTGAGACAGCTTTTAGGCATGTGTCGAAGGCCAAGGAAAGTCTGGACAGGTCCTGTGGGATTGGGCCAAAGTGGTGGGTTATAAGGAGGACACATGGGCCTTAGAAATTTTATTTTGGTTGGTTGGCTGGTCGTTTCCTTGGTCGGCTGCGTGAGCGCAAAAAAATACGATGAGCTGGAAGCAGATCACCATCAGGCGAGCAAGTCTTTGCGAGAAGCTAAGGAGCAGGTCGCAGAGATGACCATTGTGATCACCGATCTTCAAAACCGCCTAGGCACAACCTCCATGGATAAGAGCAATCTGCAGTCTTCGATTGAGGAGATGAAGCTTGCCATGAAAGAAATGGAGGATCGCCGGGAGCTGGCCGAGCGCCGAATGAGAGAGTACGGGGAGCTGCTGTCCAAATTTCAAAAGCTGATCGACACCGGAAAACTCAGCGTTAAAATCATCGATGGCCGCATGGTGGTGAGCCTGGGGAGCGATATTTTGTTCCCGTCCGGTTCGGCTTCCCTGTCTCAGATTGGCCAGGAGAACATTCGGGAGATCGGAAAGGTTCTTAGGAGCCTAGGCGATAGGAAGTATCAGATTGAAGGCCACACAGACAACGTACCCATTAGCACTCAGCGTTTTCCCAGCAACTGGGAGCTGGCCTCTGAAAGAGCTCTTACCGTGCTTAAGGGTTTGATTGCTGCTGGTATGAAAAAAGAAAATCTGAGCGCTGCCAGCTTTGCCGACACCAAGCCGGTGCAGCCCAACTCAACAGCCGATGGGCGGCAGTACAACCGTAGGATTGAGATCGTTGTGGTCCCAGATCTATCGGATTTGCCAGGCTTTGATGCGCTCAATAAGATGGCCAGCGTGGAGCCTGGAGCCTCAGCTGATCAGAAGAGCGAGGGCGGCGGCTCAGCAGCGCCTCCCCCTAAGATTCAAGTCGAAGGCCTTTAAGAGAAGCCTTTAAGAGAGTCTAAATTGAGACGCCTTTAAGTTAGGGGTGGGTTTTGGCCGATAAGGGAACCATAAGGCCGCGAAACTTCACACCCCTGGGAGGCTCCTATGGTGGGTATTATGAGAAAGCGGATCGAAAATTCAGTTGAACGGGTTGAATGGCACATTTTAAGTCCGCAGGTTGGCCAGGACGTCTTCATCCTGGTATCTCAAAACTTAGATTTGGTGGACACGGCATGCTCAGTCGTTGAGGACAACGCCAGCGAGGTGCAGCAGATGCTCCAAGAGGGCGGCATCAGTAAGCTCAGCTTAGAGCAGGTGCAGCGCTGGAATCAGCAGCCCGAAAAGCAGTTCAATGCCGTAATCGCCCATCCCTTCGTGCTGATTCAGGAAGCCTTTGAGCACTAGCTTAAAGGAGCGCCTTGCTTGCGATCTCAAAGGTGTTCGTTGAGACGCCCTCCGACTGAGTGATTCTCTCGATTTGCTTTCGCATCAGTTCGCGCCGACCAGGCTCAAGCTTTCTCCATCTGTTAAAGCTGGAGACGATCCTAGAGGCCGCCTGAGGGTTGCCCTTATCGATGGAGAGCACCCAATCAGCGATCAGCTGGTAACCTTTTCCCGTAGGGTCATGAAAGGCCACCGTGTTGCTTGTGAGGCCACCCAGTAGTGCGTACACCTTATTGGGTATCAAGGGGTTAAAAACCGGGCTCTGAAGAGCGTCGTCAAAATGTTGTTTCCAGTCCGAGCCTTCATAAGTGGCGTGCAGCGAAAGCCATTTGTCGATGGTGATCGGATCGTCTTTAAAGTCGCGGTAGAACTGGTGGAGAGCCTCCTCCCTTGCCGGGCCCTTGTTAAGATTGAGGGCCGCCAGGGCTCCGAGCCTGAGGGTCATGCTCGGGCTCTGGGCCTGACTCTGAGCAAGAGCTAAGCTTTCCTGATCTTCTAAGTGGTTGAGGTACCACAAAAGAACATTCTTAAAGGACCTTCTGCCAGCTCCTTCAGTGAGGCTCCCCTCGCCTGAGGTTTTATTGTAGAGGTTGTGCATCTTAGCCTGATGCTTGCGCGCAAGGGAGCTAACCAAGGTGTCCCTGGCTGTTTTAAGAGCATAGGGATCCAGCTCGGGCAAAAACTCCGACAGGTACTTCAGAGTGGGGGGCGTGAGCATCAGAGCTTTAAAGGCTTCACTAAAGCTTGTGTCCTCTAAGAGCGCGCCCACGGCGTCGGTCACACTTTGCGGCAGCTCCGGCTTGAGCCCATTTGCAAAGTGTCCCACTTGATCCGTCAGCCACTGGGTGAAGACCTTTTGCCCCGCATCCCAGCGGGAGAATTCGTTAGGGTCATGTTTGAGTAAAAACGTGAGCTCTTCAAAGCTTCTGGCAGGTTCGGTTTTAACAGGTGCTGAGAAGTCACGAAGCACAGATAAAGTCGGCTGTTGAGAAACCCCCTCAAGCTCAAAGGTCTGGCTGGCCTCTTTGAGCTCTAAGGTGACGGTGGTTTTCGCAGGTGAATCATCGCCCTTAAGCCGAAACTTTAGCTCTTCACCGCTGGGGCCCAAAAGACCCACTGAGACCGGCATGTGAAAGGGGAGTTTGGTGGGCTGGCCAGGTGTGGGGACACTGCTCTGGCCCAAAGTGAGCCGAGCTATTTGCTCAGATTCGCTGTAGGCAAGTTCGTGGTGGAGCACGGGGGTGCCTGCCTGGTCGTACCACCTCTTAAACTGAGTTAGGTCTTTGCCGGATGCTAGCTCCATGGCATGCACAAAGTCATCTGTGGTCACCGCTTGGCCATCGAAGAGCTCAAAGTACTTGTCGATCCCTTGGCGGAAGGCTTCCCTACCGATCAAAGTTTCGATCATGCGCACCACTTCGGCACCTTTTTCATAGACGGTG